>JAEWOM010000246.1 GCA_023399675.1 Bacteroidota bacterium | reverse complement strand
GCCCTTTTCTGCCCGATACCAGGATGCTTTAAATAGTTTTTCGCGCGTTTCGCGGTTGTTCAAATTCTGCAGAAGCGGCTGTTGAGTGGTGTTCAGTAACTGGAGCAGGTATTTTCCTTCGAATCCCGCTTCTTTAGCATCAGCAGCTGCAGCAGCAATTTCATCTTTCGTTAATCCGTCCAATTCTTTAACGTCGCTGATTACAACGCCTCCTTTTTTACGTGCCTCGAGCAGTTTTGTACTGAATTCGGTTTGCAGCGAAGCAAGTTCTTCATTAATTTTCTTGAGCTGTTCCTTTTTGGAAGCTGAAAGTCCTGCACCGGCAATTTCGAATTTTTGAAGAAAATATTCTGTCAGTCTTCTTTCTTCACCGGCCAGATTATTAATATTGATCGACTTTATTCTATTGTAAAGTGAGTCGTTCAGGTAAATTTTATCATTCTGAGCTGCAAACTGAGGTGCAAATTCGGCATCCAGAGCCTGTAATGCCGAATTGGTGTTGCTGTCTTTCAGATTTTCAAAAATAATCTTTGCGCGCTCCAGCACTTCACCGCTTTGCTCGAGCGGAAGGACCGTATTCTCAAAAGTTGGTGCTTCTTTAGAAGCAGTAATCTGTCCTATCTGAAACATCTGTTGCTTCAGTCCGTACTCAAAAGCCGGCTTGAAGTGTGCATCTTTAATTTTATCGAATTCAGGTGCCTGATATTGCAGACTGCTTTTTTTCAGAAACGGATTTTCGGCCAGTGACGCATCGATTACGGGCGCCGCTGTGTCAGTCGGGTTATTATTATTCACAGTGGTACATTGTAAGTTAACAGCAAGTATTCCGGCAAGAAAAGCCGAAGCGATATTCAGACGAAATTTCATTGTAATGCAATTTGAGTCTAAAGATAAGTAATCTGTTTTTTAACGGAATTCCAAATGATTGTCTAATTTTACAAAAAAACAGCAATGAAATTTATTTATTTTACATTCACATTCCTGTACCTTTTTACAGCTACATGTAAAGGTCCCGAAGAGAAACTTAGCGGACCCGCAGAAACCAGAGAGTGGAAAGGAGATTTCGAAAGTATTGATATTTCCAGCGCCATTGAAGCGGAGATCATAAAATCAGACACGGAAAGAGTGGTGATTACTGCTCCGCGGAAGTTACTGGAAAAAGTAGATGTTCAGAATTCCGGTGGGCAGCTTTCCATTTCGATGAAGCCGGTTAGTCTGCTCTCACTTACCCGTAGTGATGCTGTGAAAGCTAAAATTTATGCTACAGATTTCACAGAATTAAAAGTAGGGTCTGCAGCATCGGTTGATGTGAAAGATAAATTTCTTTCTGAAAACATGAGGGTTGCTGTAAGCAGTTCGGGAGAGCTTTCCGGGCATCTGGAAGCCAACGAATTTCATCTTGATGTTTCCAGTTCCGGAAGTGTTAAGGGAAATATCTGGGCAATAAATCTGTACTGCAAGGCATCTTCTACAGCCGACATCGATGTGAAGGGCATTGCCGAAAAAGCATTGATTGAAGCCAGTTCTGCCGCTAAATTTGATGGGGAAGATTTTGTTGCAGAAGCTGTGGAAGCAGAAGCTTCAAGCAGTGGTGAAATCATTATTGGTGTGAAAAACAGCCTCAATGCTCAGGCGAATTCAGCCGGAACCGTTCAGTATAAGGTCATCGGAAATAACCTGATGTCGTACAAAGATGAGCAGAACAGCGGCGGCAGCGTGAAGAAAATAGATTAGCAATCACTGTTATCCCGCCTCTTCGTCATCATCCCAGTCTGAGGTGTCGAATGTCAGATTATCATACGCCAGCAAAGCTTCTTCCTGTTGCAGTGTTTCACGCGTGGTAAAACTCAGGTCGTTGTCTTCGGAATGCAGTGCAGCCAGTTTCCGGACAGAAGCGCGGTCTATATGCATGAACCTTTTTCCAAGTCTTCTCGCAGCATATTTTCGGATGCCGACTTCATTCAGCACATCAATTGCCATATCTACAGCTGTTCCGAGCGTCTCGCGGTAAATATTATCAATATCGTGATTCAGATAATAGTAAGCGTCCGACCGGTTTTTGGCCCGGACAAATACTTTCACTTTCGGAAACTGCTCGCGCACAAGGTTCGCAATATACTTAGTCGATTCCACGTCATCGAGACACAGTAGAATCAGTTCTGCCTCTTCTATTCCTGCCGCACGCAGTACCGGTATTCGTTTCGCGTCTCCGTAATAAACCTTAAATCCGTAACTGCGAAGCAGTTTTACGCGCTCCGGATCATGGTCGAGAACGGTTGCAGAAACTTTACTTGCCTTGAGTAAACGTCCGACAGTACTGCCGAAATGCCCGAATCCAACAATGATGATTTTTTTATTGACAATTTCATTTCCGAGGATATGGATGCTGTCTTTTTCATCAGTGCCTTTTTCTTCGAAAGTCTGCTCCGTTATCCGTTCATAAATCAGCAACAGAAAAGGAGTGATGCACATTGAAATAGCAGTTACAGCCATCATCTGCGCATTGAGTTCCGGAGGAATCAGATACAGTTTAGCAGAATAATTCAACAGGACAAAAGCAAATTCACCCACCTGTGAAAGCGCGAAAGCATAAAAGAAATTCTGGGTTTTGCCGATTTTGAAAAAATTCCCGATAATGTAAAGTACCATGAATTTCACCAGAATTACCACTATTACTGTACTGCCGATGAACATCGGATCATTTGCGATGATATTAAAGTTTATGGTGGAACCTACGCTTACAAAAAATACAGCGAGTAAAAGACCTTTGAACGGATCGATCTGTGCTTCCAGTTCATGCCGGAATTCGCTGTTGGCGAGCATGACGCCGGCAAGAAACGCACCGAGTGCAGGCGATAATCCAATGGCTACCATCATTTCCGAAACACCCACGACAAGAAACAGAGCCGATGCGGTGAGCAGTTCGGTCATATCCGATTTTGAAACATAACGCAGAAAGGGGACAAAGACATATCTTCCGAGAAAAATGAGAAGCGCAATGCCGCCAATCACCGTTAATGACTGCAGCCATTCGGGAAGTTTCTGAATGATAATCTGGATCTCATTTTCTTCCTTTGGTTCGTACTTCGCGATAATCGGCAGTAAAGCAAGCATCGGTATCACGGCAATATCCTGAAATAACAGTGTCGCAAAAGATGCCTGGCCCGCCTGCGTTTTGAACATATTTTTTTCATGCAGTGTCTGCAGCACAATAGCTGTTGAAGACATTGCAAAACACATAGCTATGGCAATCGCATGGCTGAATCGCCATCCCGCAAAAATGAAAATTGCAAACAGTACGACAATGGTGATGAGTACCTGGGAGAGACCAAGTCCGACAATCCGTTTTCGCATGGCCCAGAATTTCCTGGGTTCGAGTTCCAGACCAACAATAAATAAGAGCATTACCACACCGAATTCCGTGGCGTGCATGATATTGTCGGCATCTCTGCCTGTTAATTTCAAAACAAACGGACCGATGATAATTCCGCCAAGAATATAGCCGATTACAGAACTGAGGCCCAGTTTCCGAACAAGCGGAACCAGTAAAATGGCTGCGCCCAGAAACACAAGCGTGGTCATGGCAAGGCTACCGTTTATCATGTAAAAGTTCCATTAGTTTTTGTTTCTGAATAATTACGTCCTTTTTAGTCAGCTTTTCAGATTCATATACGACCATAATGTTGCTGATGTCAGCTTTAAATGCCCGCAGAGAAACAATTAGTTCGCTGATCAGTTCGTCCACCGTGTACTGATGCTTTCCTTCTTTTCCGAAACTGGCTTCCTTGCTGACGGTTGTAACCAGAATCGTAACTTCCTTTCCGTCCAGCGGGTTTTCGGTTTCCGGTTTCTGCCAGTCCTGATCGAGCACTTCGTTCAGCCAGAGCTTCAGCAAAGGCGGAATTCCGAACCAAACCAACGGAAAATGAAAGATAAACCTTTCGTATTCGAAAATCCTTTTTCGTTCGCGAAATGCAGCAATATGGAAATCAGGATATTCCTCATACAGATCGCGGAAGGTGTAATGCTGATGCCTTTCGTAAAAATTAATGAGTTCGCGGTTGGAGGAGGAATACTCCAAATACGGATGCGCAAACAGTACCAGTGTTGATTTCAATTTTCACGAATTTCTCAAAAATAATCAATTTAGCCGAATCTATCGCAGAATTACCACAGATTTCGAGCGGAAACTGAATAAAAAAGGGCGCCTAAAGTGGCACCCAGTTTATTATTAACAGAATTTCTTACCAGCCTCCGGAAGCGCCGCCACCTCCGAAACTTCCGCCGCCTCCGAAGCCGCCAAAGCCACCGCCTCCGCCTCCGAAGCCTCCTCCGCCAAATCCGCCACCGCCAAAACCACCGGTAGGGAATGGGAAGAATCCACCAGGATACGTTCTTCTTCCGCGTCGGGATAAAATGACGTCGTCATCGTCGTCGCCGCCGCGGTTATTGCCGCCACGGTTCCGGAAAATAAAGCTCAGTATGAACAGGACCAGAAAGGCAATCATAATCACTTCAAAAAAGCCCAGTTCAGATTCACCTGTGCGGTTCGGCCGTTTAATCGGCTGGAATTTTCCCTGCACAGTTTCCATCAGCGCAGTTGTTCCGCGGTTGATTCCTTCGTACCATAAGCCCTGCTTGAAATTCGGGGCAACGATGTAATCGATGATCTGTCCTGCTACGGACGCAGTAAGATACTGTTCCACAGCGCGGCCCTGTTGAATGGACATTGTGCGGTCCTCTGTCGCAATGAGAAATACAATACCGTTATCAACATCTTTCTGTCCGAGTTTCCAGGCCTCGCCAAACTGCCAGGCAACGTGGTTAATATCCTCACCATTTGTTGTGGGAATAATGATAACACCTATTTCGGTAGAGGTGGAGTCGGCAAATTTTATCAGTTTCTGATTCAGCACGTCTTCTTCCGTCGCTGAAAGAATACCGGACTCATCGTAAACAGGATACAGTACCGCAGGTTTTTTCGGCACCGTGAACTGCGCTGCAACAATACTGAAGCAACCGATTAATACCAACAGCAAAAACCTCTTAAGAGAAGGTAAGATCATTTGGAAGTTCATTAATGTTTTCTCCCTCAACCGGAAAATGTTTCTTTAGTTCCAGACCTGTTTCCAGGATGGCGTTCTTCAGCGCTTCATAATAATTTCCGAGAGCAAATTCTGCAGTGATATGATCATGCAGATTGTCCCAGTAAATCTGATGTACTTTTTCATGTATTCCCTCGTCTCCAATAATGGTTAGATACCGCTGTTCAAAGTTTACATGAAACAGCACCGCATTTTTTTCGGCTGTCATGTTTTTGCACAGGGTATTGAACACTTCCAAAGCCACTGCCGCATTATCATTTTCCGTATTGGAATCGATATGTACGCGGATTTCTCCGCTCGAGTGGTTTTCTGCTGTTCTAATGGCTTCCACAAGGGAAGCCATTTCTTTATTGGTAAGAAAATTACTCATTACTCAGTGAACACATCAGGTGCTCTTTCAGCGCCTGCAGCTGCCTTAAACAGTGGTTTTTCGTTAAAGTTGGTGAAGTTTGCCAGAATGTTGTTTGGGAATGTTTTAATCGTCGTGTTGTAATCCTGAACAGCGGTGTTATAATTTACGGTTTCTGCGCGGATGCTGTTTTCAATGGCGGTATATTCCCTCTGGAAATTGATAAACTGCTGATCTGCTTTCAGATTCGGATAGTTTTCAACCACAGCCATTAATCTGCTCAGTGCTCCGGTCAGTTCACCCTGTGCAGCCTGAAATCGTGCCAGGTCCTGCTCAGTCATGTTGGTAGGATCTAGGTTTATTGAAGTCGCTTTTGATCTTGCTTCTACAACCTGCGTCAGTGTTTCCTGCTCAAACTGTGCGTAAGATTTTACGGTTCTTTCAAGATTCGGAATCAGGTTTGCCCGTTTTTGGTACACGGTCTCCACATTAGACCATTTCGTATTGACGTTCTGTTCTTTTTCAACAAAATTGTTGTAACCGTTTTTTCCCCAGAAGAACAGAATAGCACCGATAACCAGTAATGCAATACCAATTGTCCCGGCGCTCATACAGCCTTTGTTTCTCATAGTTTAGATAAATTTAAAGTTTATTTGAAAATCAAATATACAAATTATGTGCTATTTTTGTGCGAAAGAATAACACGATGATTACACTGGTGGTGGCAATGGATAAGAAACGGGGAATCGGAGCGCGAAACCAGCTTCTTTGGCATCTTCCGGCAGATCTGAAACATTTTAAAAACGTAACGTCCGGTCATCCTGTAATTATGGGCAGAAAGACGTATGAAAGCATCGGAAAGGCACTTCCAAACCGTACCAATATCGTAGTAAGTTCAAGGAAGGACTGGTTTGAGGAGGGTATCCTTATTGTCGGAAACCTGAAAGAGGCGCTGAAATTTGCACGTAAGATTGATGATGAGATATTCATTATCGGTGGTGGAAATATCTATGAACAGACAATCGGTGTAGCCGATAAACTTGAGGTAACCGAAGTTGATGGGGTTTTCGATGCCGAAGTGTTCTTTCCCGAAATCGATCCCGCAAAGTGGAAATTATCTGCTGAAAACTGCCGTGAAAAAGATGAAAAAAACAGTTATAACATCTGTTTTCGCACCTACGTTCGCGATGAGGTGTCAGCACCGACAGGGCAGTAAGGTTTTTCTTCTTCCGGCGTAAAACTGTATCTTTGCAACTCCAATTTTTGAAGATGAATAAAAACATAAAACTTGTACTGGCCGCGCTGCTGATTGGATTGGGTATCTACATGATTGCCGCAACCCGTAATACCGGTTGGGGAATTGTTGTGCTGCTGCTGTCCGCATTTCCGATTCTTCTGTACTTCAAAAATGAGTTTATTTTGCTTTCTTTCTGGTTTTTCCGCAAACAGAATTTACCTAAGGCTGCAAATTTCCTCGCAAAAATCACCAATTACAGATCGCAGCTTTATAAATCGCAGTATGGTTATTTCCATTATTTAACTGGTCTTACCTATGCACAGGAAAGCCCTGCAAAAGTGGAACCTTATATGAAAAAAGCACTCGAGTACGGTTTGAATATGAAACAGGACCGAGCCATGGCCAACCTTAATCTTGCTGCCAGTGCCATTGCAAAAGGCAGAAAACAGGAAGGGCAAAAGCTGCTGGAAGAAGCCAAAAGACTGGACAGCGCCGGAATGATGACCGACCAGATTAAGATGATGAAAGACCAGCTGAAAATGCCGAGCATGCAGAAACACATGCATAATCCGCACATGAGGCAGCGTGGTAAATATTTTTAGAGAACAGTGTTATGAACGTACTCCGGCTTTTTTAGCCGGATTTTTTTTACATCTCGGCATCGTTGCCGACAGCGTAAAATTTCGGCATTTTCCAGCGAAACCGTACAGCAAGGGTCCGGATTGCCACGATAAGAATAATCGTAAAAATCTGCACAAACTGATACGATAAAGAGGTGTACTTTGCCAGAATCAGAAACAGACCGCCACCGATAATACACGCTGTCGCGTAAATTTCTTTCCGGAAAATGAGCGGAATTCTGTTGAGCAGGATGTCGCGGATGATTCCGCCAAAACAGCCGGTGATGGTTCCCAGGGTAAGGCAGATAAAAGGGTGTAGGTCTGCATTAATTCCTTTTTGAATACCGATTATTGTAAAAAGCCCGAGTCCGAAACTGTCGAAAATAAAAAGCGTTACCCTGAAATTTTTTTCTATCGATTTAAAGATCATCGCTGCAACAGCGGTAATAAAAATCAGGGCGCACATCCAGAGGTCGTGCATCCAGAAAACCGGCACATCCAACAGCAAATCGCGGACAGTTCCGCCCCCGACCGCGGTAATAAATGCGATAATAAGCACGCCGAAAGGATCAAACCTTTTTTGCATCGCTGCAAAAGCGCCGGACATGGCAAAAGCAATTGTGCCCAGTATTTCTATGACGAAATTGAACTGTTCGTGCATATTTGTGAATCAGTAAAAACGCAGAATTAAATTTGTTTACACGCGCACCGCATCAGGAACCAACAGCTCGTATTCGCCCTGGTGTGTGATGATTTCGCGAACAATACTGCTGCTGATAAAGGATTTTCCGGAAGAGGTGAGCAGGAAAACAGTTTCCAGTTTTTTGTGAGCCAGCGTTCTGTTTGTATGGGCTATGGCCTTTTCAAACTCAAAATCTGCTGGATTTCTAAGCCCGCGCAGAATATACTGAGCCTGTTTTCGGATACAGTAATCAACAGTAAGACCTTCAAAAAAATCCACTTCAACATGTCGGAAATCTTTAACAGAATTTCTGATGAATTCCATTCTTTTCTCAAGTGGAAACATGTACTTTTTCTGCGAATTCTGGCCAATGGCAATAATCAGTTTATCGAAAAGTGGCGCAGCACGTTCAATAATATCGTAATGGCCTAACGTGATCGGGTCAAAAGAGCCGGGGAAAACAGCGATTCTCATTTCTTAATTTTTCAGAGGAGATTTATTTTTTTAATGCTTTCTCTACTTCATTTCCGCAAAGATCAGGAATGGAAATTCCGTAGTGAGCTGCCTGCTGTGGTAGAATAGACGCAGGTGAAAACCCCGGATTGGTATTCATTTCCAGCATGTATGGAATACCGTCCATGATGATGTACTCACTGCGGGAAAAACCACTCATCGACAGCGCTTCGTACGCACGCTTCGCAGTTTCTTCTACGCGTTTTCTCGTTTCATCATCAATTCTGGCAGGGGTAATTTCTTCTGATGCCCCTTCATATTTCGCTTCATAATCGAAGAATTCCTTCGTCGGAACGATTTCTGTAATTCCCAGCACAACCGTTTCGCCGTTTATATCCACAACGCCAACAGACACTTCCATACCGTCAAGGAAACTTTCAACCAGTATTTCACTGTCCTGTTCGTATGCCGTTTCAAAAGCCGCTTCGAATTCGCCGACTGACTTTACCTTGGTAATGCCCAGTGATGATCCGCTTTGGTTCGGTTTTACAAAACACGGAAGACCGAGTTCTTCAGCCAGATTTTCATAATTTACAACTTCTCCTTTTCTGAAATATCTGCTTTTGGCAGATGGTATGCCGTATTTCGACAGCACAGCAAGAGTATCCTTTTTATTAAACGTAAGAGCACTCTGATAGAAACTGCAACCGGTGTATTTTTGCCCCACAACATCCCAATAAGCCTGCAATTCTCCGTTCTCTCCCGGTTTTCCGTGGATGATATTAAAACAGACGTCGAATTTTACTTTGTATCCACTGTCCAGATCCACGGTGAAATCATTTCTGTTAACAGGCGCTTTCTGCCCGTGATCATCCAGAAAGTACCATTCATCTTTCAGAATTACAACACGGTACACATTGTATTTTTCACGGTCGAGCGAATCATAAATCAACTGCCCGCTTTTCAGGGAAACAACATATTCATCGGAATAGCCGCCCATTACCACAGCTACATTGTTCTTTACCATAAATATTAAGAGATCTGTTTTCGCAAATGTACAGAAAAACTGACAGCTTTCAGCAGCGACAGAAGTGCAAAAAGCCAATGACTGCTGCAGGTTGCCTCCGTGAACAGTGCAGTTGCTTTATTAAATTATTATTTATATTTGCGCTTACATTTTTAAGTATTTTCACCTATGCTGAAATCGCTTTTTCACTGGAAAGTTCTGGTCAACTTACTGCTTGCAGTAGCAGTTTTTACGGGTCTCGTATGGCTTACTTTCCGCTGGCTGGAATACCATACACAGCATGGTCAGGAAATACCTGTGCCGAATGTGATGAACAAATCGGTGCACGATGCGATAAAAATTCTGGACGATTCCGGCTTGGAATATGAAGTGGACAGTATGAAATTCGATCCTAAATACCGTCCTTTCCAGGTACTGCGAATATATCCTGCTGCCGGAGCTCGGGTTAAAGGAGGCAGAACGGTTAGGCTGATGGTGAATCCGAGGACTTGGGCGAAAATTACCGTTCCTGATATCATTGACCGTTATAAAGGTTTGGCTTTCAGGCAACTGGAGCAGGTCGGACTGAAAGTCGGTGACACAATTTTTGAACCGAGTATTCAGCGTGATGCAGTAATCCGAATGATTTACAACGGCAATACACTGAAACCGGGTGCCTTACTGCCGAGATTCTCGACAATTGATCTCGTAATCGGTTCCGGACCGATGCGAAATATTTCGATACCGAATGTTGTTGGGCTTACCGTTGCAGAAGCCAAAGCAATTATTGCCAATAATCTTTTCGAAATTGGCTTGGTGGAGCACGAAGACGGTGGAAGTGATGAAAGTGACATCGTTTACTATCAGGATCCTGCCGGAGGTGATCTCCGTGATCAGGGAATGCAGATCGATTTGTGGGCCAGTAAGAAAACACCTGCCGAATTACAAAGTCAGATCCGTTATCTGAATTCTATTTACCGGATTAAAATAGATACCACTTTGCCGCCGATCCGTTACGAGGAAATACCGACATACGAAGAAGTATATGAAGCTCCGCCTACGCTGCCCCGAAGAACCGAACCGGCTGCGGCACCGGCACAGACTCCTTCCGCTCCTGCGGCGCCCCGAAATAATACAGCCACGCCGCGTAGTAATTCTACCACTCCGGCAAAC
>JAEWOM010000124.1 GCA_023399675.1 Bacteroidota bacterium | reverse complement strand
TCCAAATATTGTAGGTTTCTCCTTTAAGCTTACCATGATCGTCAACAGGATAGGGCAGTTTCAGTTTTGTCATAAAATCCATCAATTGCCAGTCTTCTCTTGCGAACCCGTCTGTAGGATAAGCTTTTGCCGGCTTTTCCTCGTCTAAGTCCCACCGAACTAAATACTGATCAATATCACTTGCCGTTATATCTGGGATAATGCTTGATACTTTAGCTGCGTCACCTTTCCAATTGTTCAGTTCTGCTTCAGATAAATCGTCTCCCCAATAGTCAGGAACCGGATTGAATCGGTCAACCACTTGTCCGTTATGAAAAAGAACATACATCCAGAAATCGCCGTCATGAATTTGAAAATAAAAAACAGGTGCTTTGAGTTCTTTCGAGATAAATTCCGAGCAGTCGTTCCATTCCTGATATGCATCAGCAAAATAAATCGAAGTGTTGCCATTTTCTTCCTGAATGATGCAACCATTTTCTTTGTTAGGAAAACTGTTATCACCGAGCTTGAGTCCGCCGCCGACAGATTCAGCGTAACTGGTCAAACTGTTCACGACTTCGCTTTTCGTTCTGCCGATAACTGATGAAACGGCTAAAAATGTTCCCATGGCTGAGGTTTTTTAAAATGCGGCTAACGTTCCGGCTATTGTTTAAAGGTAGAAAAAATCAAATGATAATTCAATTTCAAACGACCGGAGCAGTTGTTTTTTCCACAAAACTAAATTAAGAATGAATGTGAATGGAAAATCAAATATTGACTTCGTAGATAACTTAGTTGAGTTTTTACGATGCCATTTAAACCGATAAAAATCAAAGGAAAAAGTTTTTTGCTGCGAAATTATACAAAAAGCACAACTGTTTTGAGAGAGAATATAATCGAATTTGATTGATTTACCTTATTGGAAATGGGTCCTTTACACTGGTTGAACGCAGTAGAGAATTGACCTTTATTTGCAGGAGATTGTTTCCGGAACCGCTGGTTAATTTAAACCCGATATTTTCTCTGCGTATTCCTTTGCAAATTTCTTCTGGTCTTCTTTCAATTGGTCCATCGTCTTGGGCAGCGTATAATTGAACAGAATTTTTTCGTCATCATCAAGAAAAATGAGTTCTTTCTCCTCGCCGTCAATCATTTGTGAAAAAATTTCCCACATTGAAATATCACGCATTTTCAGCAGCTCAAAAAATTGCGTGGCCTGTATTACCATCTTTTTCATATTATCTGTCGAGGAATTTTAATTTAAACTGAAGTCCGAAATTATCTGAAAATTTATCGGTTTGGTAATGTCCCACGCGATAAAACAATCCCAGATTAAACCAGCTGGAAAGGAAGTTGTTCCATTCAATTCCCACTTCCTGATACAGTTTGTTCAGCTTTTCAAATTCGAACCGGTGGTATTCCGGATTGCGCATATCACCGATCACGGCACGGTAAATGAGATCAAAACTCGAAACATTCTGGCCGATGCTTTTAAAATACCATGGAATACGGTGCGACACATAAGTGCCCACAAATTTGTCATTGTAATATTTGCCGCCTTTCATGGTTGCGAAACCTAAATAAGAAGTCAGGTTAAATTTAAATGCACTGTTGCCGGCAAGTCCGTTCATCGTAAAATGGTGGTTGATCGGTGCATCACCAAGCATGATTCCACCAAACAGGCGAATACCGGTTCTTCCCAATACGGTCGGAAATGAATGGATTACGAGCGCATCGAGCCGGGTATAATTCAATTCACCGCCGGCTGCTTCTACGGCCTGTTCCACATTCACGAAAAATTCGGGCATTCTGCGGTCCATTGTGAATTTCCCGGTTGGAGTCATGATTGATTTTGAATTCGGCAGGTAATGAAACGAAGCGAAAAAGGAGGTGTTTTGGAAGGTATTACCCTGATTTCTGAAGCTGTACGGAAACAGCATTTCTTCCTTTTGATGCTGTGCGGTCAGTTTCACCGTCAAAGCACGGGTGAGGTCATACAGATACGAAATACGTCCACCGGTGTTATGGTAGAAACGGTCATTTCGCATAGCGAGTCCCGCATTGTTCAGTTTCATGCGGACATCCCAGAAATTTTCGCTGAATCTTCCTGCGAGCCAAACATCATTATAGTATTCAGCACGAAGCACTGAAACGCGGTCCAGCGTTGTTTTTACATCTACGCCGGCACCGAATTTTATCCCTCGGTCTTTGAAACCGTAAGCGATATATGCGTCCGGCGATATATATTTGTGAAAGCGGTCGTTCAGTTTTGCATGCGCCCCGATCCTGATTCCTTCATACAGATTATAACCGATGAGTTTACCGATATCGAAATCGAACATACCTTTTCTGAATTTTCCGCTGAGCAGCGCCGAATAATTGCGTGCCCTTTCTTCAATGTTGAATTCCTGACCCAGGCTGTCAATAACCTGATAGGTATTTCTTTCGCGGTCGGAAAGCGGTATTTGGCGGTATTGCTCCAGCAGCGATCCGTCTGCATTTTTTACATCATACGTGTAGCCTTTGAAGTCTGAAACTTTCGCATCAATGGGTGACTGGTGGTCGAAGTACACCGCGTTAACGAAACCGTATGATCTGAAACTTTCGGGTTCGCTGTCGTCATCAGGGTTACTTTTACGTTCCTTGCGCTGCTCTTTGGTTTCCATATTTACATTCGTCAGCTTCATCTTGATGCTTTCGGCCTGTAGAAACCATTTTCCGTTCATATACTTCCAGATGCTGGTGATATTTCCGTCGCTTTTAATTTTGCGGTTGCTTTCTATTTTTTTCAGTCCGGCCGTTTCCACATCTACGTACAGGTAACCGTTAAAACGTTCCCTCTGTCTCGGTGTGCGGTACGTAACTTCCCTGAAACGGATTACGTAATTCATTCGTCCGTCAATATCGATGCTGTCTGTAAGAAAATACCGATAGATATTTCTGTTTTCCGGCCGTACTTCGCGCGGCATCCGGCTTCTGTTGCTTTGCAGCGCCATCATTTGGTAAATGGGTTGCGAAAGGCCGGCAACGCGGTTGTCCAGCACGTTTATTTTCTCACCATGCCGTTCGGAATACAAAAATTCCTGTGCACGTTCCCAAAGAAACAGTTTGCTGTTGGCAAAAACTTCCTTTACACTGAGCGAACTGTCGGCGTTCACTTTATTTTTTCTGATGGAGAAGCGGTCCATATAACGCACCATATCATTCCACGACTGGTTATACTGCTTGATGCTGTCTTCATCGATATCTACGGATATTTTCTCATAAGATTTATACGAATAGGAGGGTAGACTTTTGGGTGAATTTTGGTCGTATTTCGCAACCACTTCATCCAGGATTTTCAGGGCACGCGGATCGCTTTTATCTTCCAGCACAACCGTTTCTATCGCCTGCAGGCGCTGTTCGGTTTTCGTCATCGTTACCTCGATATGTTTGTCTGTTAACACATCTTCGTTGTAGTATCCGGGAGCTTTTACTTTCAGAATTTTACAGTTTGAGCGAAAATTCAGTTCACCGGCGGTGTTGGTATAGCCGATGGTTTTGCTTCCGCAAAGAACCGCCGCTTTCTGCACTGGCTGCCGGTCAACTGTCATTACTTTTATGGTGTTCTGGGCCAAAGTAAAGCCGGAGATCAGCATGAGAAAAAATAGTGTGATGCGCATATATCCTGAAG
>JAEWOM010000140.1 GCA_023399675.1 Bacteroidota bacterium | reverse complement strand
TTGGGCGAGAGAGGCGCGCAGAATACTTTCCCGCAGTGTTATCAATTCTGAATCCTTGTCGATGAGCTGTTGGATTTTGTCGAGCTCATTATTGTTCTGAAGTGTCTGAAACTGCTGGTTGAACAGGAAGTTCTCGCGCTGTACTTCAATTTCCTGCTGCTGAATTTCAATCAGCCCCAAATCATTCTTTTTCGTGTAGAATCCTGTAATTGGAATGTTGAGACGAACGCCGCCGATGTAAAATACATCAAACTCATTTTTCAGCATATTGAAGCCCGGTTTGCCGTATCCACCCTGAAAGAATGCACCAAGTTTAGGCATATTCTTTGAGTTGAGGATAGATTTCTGGGTTTCCAGTGCCTGTTTCTGAAGGTCAAAGAGTTTCAGTTCCGGGCGGTTGTTCTGGTCATTCAGCATTAATTTTTCGGGTTTCTGCAATTGGGTATCGGCATCCAGAGGTTTGTTGATGAACACCGAAAGCATATCCAAAAAACTTTTCTTCAGGTTCTGTAGTTCAATCTGTTTCTGTTCGAGACTGATGAGCTGTGCCCTCATTACATCCACGTGACTGCGGAGGATGACACCGTTTTTCAGCTGTGCTTCGGCTTTTTTCAGCGCGTTCTGAATGTCCTGTCTTGTAAGGGAAACCTGTTCCATCTGTTCGTCCATCTGCAGTGCACCGAAATACATCTGGTTGATGCGTTCTTCCAGTTTATCGGTTTCCACTTCGGTTTTCTGCATTTCGATTTCGGAATTGATTTCGGCCATTTTCTTCTGGTTTGAAATCATTCCACCGTCGTAGATCGTCTGTTGAACATCTGCAAAAACCTTGTACTGGTCTTTGCTTAATGGCTCTACAGTCATATTTGGTAACGAAAACGGAAGCTGGGTCACTTCATTCTGATACGTTGCCTGTCCGACGATGTTGATTTGCGGAAGCCAGCCTTTGGATGCATTTTCGATGTTGTACTGCTTGGTTTTGGTAATCAAATCGTGGCGTTTAATGAGCGGATAGTTCTGCTTGGCCAATTCATAAACTTGATCTAAAGTCAGCGTTTGCTGTCCGGACATTATTCCGGAAAGAAAAAGCAAAAGTGCAATGATGGGATTTGATTTTTTCATCACTAACTGTTTAATAAAGTTTTGATCCAGACTGGAATGAGTTTACGGCGTTCTTCAATAAAGATTTCAAAACTCTGCTGATCGAAAATTCCGAACTTTCTGAAAACCGGACTTGTTACGAAAGGAAAAATCGTGAGCGAAAGAAAATTCATCAGAAAGTGCAATGGATTGATGTCCGAATTTTTCTCGGAAATCTGCTGAAGCATCGTTGATTCTTTCAATACTTCTTCGAGTGGAAGTGCGCTTTGAATGCCGGAATTTCCTTTCTGAATTTCGCTGATGACGAAAAGCGGAAGGTTCGGATTTTCTTTCAGAAGATCAATGTATTTATTGGTTGCCAAATCTATTTTGGATTCCAGCGTTGTTTTTTCATCAATCAGAATTGGCAGGATAGAGCCGAACATCTGCTGAATTTTTTCGAGCATGATTTTCTCAAACAGTTTTTCTTTGCTACGGAAATAGTAATTGAGAAGCGCAAGATTAATTCCTGCTTCTTCTGCAATATCGCGTGTTCTTGTACCGGAATATCCTTTTTCTGTAAAAACTTTCGCCGCTGCAGAAAGGATTTTTTCTTCGGTAGAAAGATCTTTTTCTTTTGTCATTGCTATCAATTCTCACACAAAGTTAAGACAACTATTTTGATTTAAACAAATTATTTAATCAAATGATTAAAAAATCAAAAAAAATTTTAATTGTCTCCTAAAATTTACCATTGGCCGTGGCATGCTTTTTCTCCTGAAAGACATTCGGAGATTTTGCGTTTTGTTCCGGGTGAAATTTTAGTTGGAAGATTATTGAAACTGAAAAAAGAATATGCTTCTATTTCTTTGTCTTTTTTTGTGGGTGACGTAAAGTCTTCGAAGAAAAACACAATGATACTGTCGTTTTTTCGTTCGTAGAAATTATTGTAAACGCCGTGAAACAGAAGTTGCCCTACTTTGAAGCCTGGTTCTTCAGAAAGTTCGCGCTCGATTCCTTGTTGGAAATTTTCACTCTTCTTTAAACCGCCTCCTGGCAAAAACCATGATTCGGAATAGTGATATTATACTAACAGTATTTCATTGTCTTTTACCAACAACACGCGTACGCCAACCGTTACCGGCTTAAAAACTTTTCAAAACGGTGAAGCAATTTTTATGTGCTGTTTTGATGATGGTTACAAAAAAAGCAATCTCTGAAAGACTGCTTTAATATTTAATGATTTAGGAATAATTAATTCACCGAAGCAAACTGCATTGCGAAAAGGTCCGGGAATATTCCCAGCGCGACAATGGCTACAATGATAAACACGGCCAAAATATTGTAGGTCAGCGTTACTTTTTCTGAAGATTTAAAACTGCTTTCTGTAAAGAAGAACATCGCGATAATCAAACGCAGATAGTAGGCTATAGAGATAGCAGAACCGAGAATTGCAACGAGCACTAAGAAGGCACCGCCATTCATTGCCTGTGCAAAAAGTGAAAATTTACCCATAAAGCCTGCTGTTAACGGAATACCTGCCATCGAAAGCATTGATACTGCTGCAACTGTGGCCAATAGCGGTTCCGTTTTCGCAAGTCCTTTAAAAGCACCGTACGAAGTTTCCCTTTTTAGTTTTTCTACCCAGATCAATGACATCATCACTCCTACAGAGGCCAGCGCGTAAGCGAAAAGATAAAACGCTAAAACGTAGGTAGAGAGATTGTTCATACCATAAAAAATCAAAGCGATATATCCGGCATGTGAAACGGATGAATACGCAAGCATTCTTTTTGCATTGCTTTGCGAAAGTCCCATGGTGTTGGCAATGAAAAGTGTCATGATGATCAGCACACCGATGATGTTAAACCATTCACCGTAAATTCCAGAAAAGCCGATGGTCATCATTCTGAAAAATGCATAGAACCCGGCGATTTTCACGACGCTCATCATGAATGCAGTGATCAGCGAAGGTGAACCCTGGTAAACGTCAGGACTCCACATATGGAAAGGTGCCAAAGCTACTTTAAAAGCCATCGCTGCAATAATCATCACCATTCCCATAATCATCATGAGATCATTCGGGAACTGTTTCACATATTCATGTATTTGATAGAGATCAAAACTTCCTGCTGTTCCGTAGATTAATGCAATACCAAACAGAAGAAATCCGGTGGCAAAACATCCCATGAGGAAATATTTTACAGCCGCTTCGTTGGAGCGCAGGTCGGTTTTGTTGGATCCGGCCATTACATACAGTGGAATGGAGAGAATTTCGATTCCAAGGAATAGCGTAACCATGTTCTGATATCCGAACAGTACGATTGCTCCGCACACGGCGAAAAGCATTAGTGCATACAGTTCCGATTGGTGTCTGCGGTGGTTACTGAATGCGAAACCTCCCAGAAAGAACAGTAACAGCGTGATAACAAGCGTGATTTTGGTGAACAGTGCTGCATTTTGCCCGAACTCGAACATTTCTCTGTATCTTCCGAAGAACGCCGGTTCCGGCTGATATGCGACGTAAAGAGCTACCAGTAATCCTCCGATACCAATATAGCGTGCCCATTTCCCCTGATCGAAAACTCCGGAAAACAATGCAATAACAGCGGTAAGGAAAACAATAATTAAAACACTCATATTTATTTATTGATCTCTTTTAGTTCAACATTGATTTATAGATAAAATTGAGCGGACTCTGAATCATCTCAATCACGTACTGCGGAAAAATACCGAACAGAATAACCATCACTGCAACGCTGGCAAGCACTGCAAATTCTGAATCATTCAAATCTCTTGCATTGGCAAGTATGGCATCATTTCCTTCATTATACATCGTTTTGCCGTAAAATCTAAGCAGATAGGCGGCAGCCAGAATTATTGTAATACCGGCGATTATTGCAGCCAGTGTATTATAATCGAAAACCGATTTCAGCAGAATAAATTCACCGACAAAACCATTGGTAAGCGGAAGACCGACAGAGCCCAACAGCACAATCAGGAAAAGCACTGCGAATTTTGGTGCAACGCGGGCAAGTCCGCCCATTTCACGAATATTTCTGGTCTTGAAAATCTGTGTTAAAATATCAGCACACATAAACAGGCCAACGACGTTGAAACCGTGCGCGAAAGCCTGAACGAGTGCTCCTTCGCCACCTTCGATGGTGAATTTACCGTTCATTACCAGGATGGCTGAAGCGAAAATCCCGGCAACCATCAGCCCGACGTGCGAAAATGATGAGTAAGCTAAAATCCGTTTTGCATCATTTTGTACGAGTGCGATCAGTGCGCCGTGCAGAACGCCGATAATGGCAAGCATCAGTACGATCGGTCCGGAAACTCCAGCGATGGCATCAGGTGTGATGGGTAGCAGATAACGCAATATTCCATAGATCGCCATTTTCAGCATGATACCGGAAAGAAGCATGGTTCCCTGCGTCGGCGAATACGTATAGGTATCCGGTTGCCAGGTATGGAAAGGGAATACTGGCAGTTTCACGGCGAAAGCGAAAAATATAAACCAGAACAGTACGGTTTGCTGCGTTGTGTTCAGCGCTGCGTTGTACATGTCGGTAACGTCGAACGTAGCTGCGTAATTGTAAATGTAAACGAAGGCTCCAAGCATAAAAAGCGACCCTACGAATGTATAGACAAAGAATTTTGTCGTGAATTCAAAGCGCTTATTCGGCTGTCCCCACAATCCTGCAATCAGCCAGATCGGTATCAGGGTAACTTCCCAGAATACGTAAAACAGAAGACCGTCCAGTGCGGTAAAAACACCGACAAGTCCGAACTGCATCAACAATACCAGAGCATAGAAAGAATTTCTGTAACTGAATCCGTGACCAAACGAAGAAACGATGATGATCGGCACCAAAATATTGGTAAGCATCAGCATCAGCATTCCCATGCCGTCAATTCCAAAATGCAGTGAGCTCTTCAAAAACTTTGACCACGGGTGCATGATTTCATGCTGAAGCACGCTGTCAACGGTAGGGCCACTGTCAAAACCGGCAAGAAGCCAGAACGTAAGCAGCATCTGAACGAGGGAAACCGCCAGTGCAAGGTGCTTCGCCGCAGAATTTCTCCATGCGAACAGCAGTCCTGAGCCAATTAAAGGTATAAGTAATAATGCTAATAACGGATATGACATTATTGTAAAATAAAGTTAACAATCAAAATAATTCCCACAGCAATCGACATGATGAGCACGTAGTTTTCTACGTTTCCATTCTGTATTCTCTTCATGAAATTTCCACTGTCTTCTGCTCCTTCACCAACGAAATCAACGGCAGGATCCAACACGTTTTCGTCGAACTGTTTTCCGCCGCGTCCCAAACCTTCCGTTGTTTTCACGAAAGTGGCGTTGTACATTTCATCCACGAAGAGCTTTTTGGCAGACAGTTTTTCCCAACCGGTGTACTCATCTTCCGGCAACGGCAGTTTGCCTTTGTTTACGTAGATATTTTTAACGATGAACCAAACGGCAAAGAACATCAGAACAGTTACAGCCAGCAGAACGAGTTCTGTGGTTAAGCCGATGCCCTGAATGCGTGAATCAATGGTGGATTTCACTTCTTCCACTAAAACAGGATCAAGCCAATGCTGAAGTCGGGAATAATTTCCGTGACCGATAATGTGGGGAAGATTAATTAAACCGCCAATAACGGAAAGCACAGCCAGAACCATTAGCGGAAGTGTCATATTCAGCGGACTTTCATGAAGGTGATGAGCCTGCTCATCAGTACCTCTGAATTTTCCGTGGAATGTCAGGTAATACAGTCGGAACATATAGGTTGCAGTCATCGCTGCAATAATGAACAGAATGACCCAGAATACCGGACTCTTTGCCCAGGTTGCCACAAGAATTTCGTCCTTGGAAATCATCCCTGAGAAAAACGGCATTCCGGCAATTGCAAAAGTTCCGATCAGAAAGGTGATATGGGTAATTTTTATTTTGTCTTTTAAGCCACCCATGAAGCGCATATCCTGTTCGCCACCCATCGCATGAATAACCGATCCGGATCCGAGGAACAGCAGCGCCTTGAAAAACGCATGCGTCATCAGGTGAAACATGGCAGCCGTATAAGCACCTACACCCAGCGCAACGAACATAAATCCGAGTTGCGAAACAGTGGAGTAGGCCAAAACTTTTTTGATGTCGTTTTGCCTCATAGCATAAAATGCAGCTAAGAAAGCAGTTAAGAGACCGATGAACAGAATTCCGTCAGTAACGGTCGGTGCAAGTACGAACAGGAAGTTTGAGCGCACTACAAGATAGATACCGGCGGTAACCATTGTTGCCGCGTGAATCAGAGCAGACACAGGGGTCGGACCTGCCATCGCATCAGGAAGCCAAGTATAAAGCGGCACCTGCGCCGATTTTCCTACTGCACCGATAAACAATGAAGCACAGATAAAGATAATGATGCTGCCGTCCAGCTCAAACCGGCCGACGTTCTGCTTTACGGAAATAAAGTCGAGCGCATTGGTATGATAGGCAATCATGAAGATACCCATCAATAAACCAAGGTCCCCGATTCTGTTCATGATGAAAGCTTTTCTTGCAGCTTTACCGTACTCCTTGTTTCTGAACCAGAAACCGATGAGTAAATATGAGCAAAGCCCTACACCTTCCCAGCCGATGAACAGTACGACATAGTTGCTTCCCAGCACCAACAGGAGCATGGAAAATATAAACAGGTTCAGGTATGCAAAAAATTTATAGAAACCGTTGTCACCATGCATGTATCCGATGGAGTAGAGGTGAATAAGGGTTCCGATGCCGGTGATGATCAGCAGCATCATCAGCGAAAGCTGATCGATCTGAAAGGCAAAGTTCACCTGAATTCCAGCTACGCGGAACCATTCAAAAGCTTTTGCGATCAGCGGTGCCGAATTTCCATCGAAATTCATAAACAGATATACCGCGATGCAGAACGAAGCAAAAACCGCCAGGGTTGCGATACCGCCTGTAACATTTTTCGGAAGATTCCTTCCGAACAGACCGGTAATCAGAAAACCTGCCAAAGGCAGCAGTATAAGCGTAAATATCAAATTTTCCATTCTATCCCCTCAGTTTATTAAATATGCTTATATCGACTGATTTCGTATTTCGGTACAGCATGGCTATAATTGCCAGACCTACGGCAACTTCAGCTGCGGCAACCACCATGATGAAAAATACCAGTATCTGGCCGTGTCCGTCTCCGCTGTAGCTTGCAAAAGCTGCGAGCAGCAGATTTACAGAATTGAGCATCAACTCCACACATCCGAGTATTATGATTGCATTTTTACGCAGTAAAACGCCTAACACGCCCATGCAGAAAAGAAATGTACACAGAATGACGAAATAATTCAGTGGTACGTTTTGTATAAAAGTATTTACTTCTCCCATTTTACAGATCTTTTTTACCGATTAGTACTGCACCGACAATTCCGGCCAAAATCAGCATGGAAGCCAGTTCGAACGGCAGTACATATTCATTGAAAAGCAGCCTTCCCAGATTCTTGGTGAGGCCCACACTAAAATCAGTTCCTTCCGGTGCTACAATATTTTCTTTGATTCCCCGAAATGCGCCGAGCATACCTACAAGCAGGATTCCGGCACTGAAGACACCAATGAATTTCAGCGTATTTTCTTTACGCGATTCATCAGCTTTATTCAGGTTCAGCATCATCAGAATATAGAGAAAAAGCACCATGATAGCACCCGCATACACGATGACCTGTACCACTCCGAGAAACTGTGCATTCAGCAGCACGTACATTCCGGCAATCGAAAACATGGTAACGATCAGCGATAAGATGGCATACATCGGATTCTTGGAAAAAACGAAGAAAAAGGCGCTGGTTACAGCGATAGCTGCCACAACAAAAAATAAGATCTGATCCATTATTTCACTGCCTTTTTTTGTAGTTCACTCTGGCGGTCTGTGATGTCAATTCGGTTATTCACATCTTCTACCAGTTTATCTTTTCCGTATACGAATGACCCGCGATTTGTTTCCACATCTACAAGTCTGTCCGTAAGGTAGATAGCCGATTTAGGGCAGGCTTCTTCACACATTCCGCAGAAAATACATCTCAGCATGTTGATTTCGTATACTGAAGCATATTTTTCTTCACGGTACAGGTGTTTTTCTTCTTTCGTACGCTCTGCAGAAGTCATGGTAATTGCTTCTGCCGGACAGGCAACAGCGCACAGTCCGCAGGCTGTACAGCGTTCTCTTCCTTCTTCGTCACGCTTCAGTACATGCAGACCCCTCCAGATTCTGGCTCGGGGTTTTTGCACCTCAGGATAGGCGTACACCTTACCCTTTGCACCCTGTAGTGCATGTTTCATGGTAATTCCCATCCCTTTGAAAATAGCGGGTAGGTAAATTTTTTCCATGAAGGTCATTTCTTTATTGGAAACAACTTTGGACCTGTTGGTAAGTTTCATTTACACTTAATTTTATCCGAAATCTGTTATATCCAGATTGTTTTTTTTAATTTTTTTTCAGGGCGTGCCCCGTCTTTTTCTGTCCCTGCGCGTCGGGTCGCTACGTTCACTGCTACTCCTCGTTCATCGGCGCTCGCTGCGCTCGCTCCGTTTCACTGCGGTGTGTCCGTTACCCGCTCACGCAGTATTTCAA
>JAEWOM010000050.1 GCA_023399675.1 Bacteroidota bacterium | reverse complement strand
GGTAATGCCTCACTGTGCCGTCGGTGTGGACGTTATCGTTGGTTTTCCTGGCGAAACGGACGAGAAATTCATGGAAACCTACCATTATCTGAATTCACTTCCAATTTCCTATCTTCATGTTTTCACGTATTCTGAAAGGGAAAATACCGAAGCGGCGGAAATGGAAGATGTTGTTCCGGTTGCGGAAAGAAAAAGAAGAAACAAAATGCTGCGGATACTTTCCGAGAAAAAGAAAATGGCCTTCTACGCTGAGCAGTTGGGGAAAACGCTTCCGGTTCTTTGGGAACACGAAAATAAGAACGGATTAATGTACGGCTTCACCGAAAACTATGTGCGGGTGGAAAAACCTTTTGACCCGGCTTCTGTAAATCAGATTGAACGCGTTCAGCTGCAGAAGATTGCGGAAAGCGGTAATGTATCGGTTCAGCCTGCCTTTGAGGAATTTCTGGCCAGAGTTTAAACTTTTATTTTTCGTTCGCACCTTTACCGGCAATAATTCTGTCGGCGGCTTTTTCAATTCTTGAAATTCGGGTCTGGCTCTGCTTTGCAGATGAGAAGTGTATCAGCCAGCTTCTTTGTCGGCCCGGCGTAAGGCTGTGGAATGCTTTTTCCAAATCTTTGTTCTCGCTGAAATACGCTGTGAGCTCCTCAGGAACTGTAAATTCATCCGCAGATTTAAAAGCCACTTTCGCACCGGATTTTTCCAGTTGAACAGATTCATGAATGTAAGAGAGAATAGTTTCTTGAAGGTCTGTAATCTCTTCCACAGAAGTGAATTTGATGATTTTCGCTGACTGTGTGTTGGGTCCCGGAAAAACCAGAATATTTTTTTTGTCCTTGAGCAGCGACCCTTTGAAAAAACTCAATGTGCAGTATTTCTTGAAGCCGCCGATGATGAGCAGATTGGTGCCTTCATAATTGTAGCAGGGTTGTCCCCATTTCATTTCCTCATCTAATCCGGATTTCAGGCAGATTTTCCGCAGTGCCAGCATTTCTTCTTTCCATTGGTCTTTCCTGGCAAAGAAGGAGTCAAGTTGTGGATTAGCGTTCTTCATTTCCGAATTAATTTGAATAAAAAAAGGAACTCTTTCGAATTCCTTGTATCATTATAAATCTGCTGCAGGTCTCTCTTCCGTTTTATACACCTGGAAATTGAAGATAAAACTTCGGTCGTGAAAGACGATATTTCCCTGATCAAAAGGATTGGCGTCTCTGGCGTATGCTGCTCTGGACGGCACGATGATCACTCCCTGAAGATTGTAATTGGAAGTTTCCGGAATTTCGTTACTCATGAATTTCTGGATGCCTTCTCTGAACCCTTCAATTTCATAAAAAGAGCGTTCTCTTCCGTTTCTCATGGAGCTGCCGGCATAATAAAAAAACGGATTCTTTTCCGGCATTCCGGTTCCGCTGATGGTATTGGCAAGCGTGGATCCCGCAAGGTATTTTACGGCGCCGTCGCTTTCATCTGTACGTGCAACGTAGGTGATGGTTCGGTGCATCAGCGTAAGAATATCCGTACTTCCGATAGCTTTTCCCGGAACAGGCTGTGCAGAAGGTCTTGTAATGACGATTACTCCGGATGGAAGCGTTTCCTTTGGATAAGTAGCTAAAGAAGGCTCGTTATCATCATCAGTTGAAGTGGCGCTGTACTGCAGAAGATTTCCCTGATCATCAAGGTAATGCTCGGTAAGAAAACGTGCTGCTGCCTGATCGTCATACGTGTTTTGGGTACTGATCTCAACAACTTCTACTTCGTCTTTTCGGCATGAAGTAGTAAAAGTTAAAGCCGCAAGCGCTGTATATAAAAGGAATTTCTTCATTTTTCTGAAAAATAATTATCTTGGTAAATTATTCGCAAAAGTATAAAAAATAATGAGAATCGATAAATTTTTATGGTGTGTCCGAATTTATAAAACGCGAAGCATCGCCTCCGAAGAAATCAAGAAAAACAGGGTGTTCATCGGCGAAGCTGCAGTGAAGAGTTCCAGAGAAGTAAAACCCGGCGATTTAATAAAAATCCGGAAAAACCAGATCGACTATAAAATTGAAGTGCTGCAGATACCAAAAAGCAGGCTCGGGGCAAAATTGGTTCCTGAATATATCAAAGACAGGACTGCGAAGGAGCAGTATGAAATTCTACAGATGAGACGCAGCGAACAGAATTATTACCGTTCAAAAGGAGTAGGGAGGCCAACGAAAAGGGACAGACGCGAACTTGAAGATTATACCGCAGCAGATCATTCGGAAGAGGAAATGGACTGGGATTTCTTTTTTGAGAGTTTTGAAGGTGAGGATGAAAACAGCTAGAGCTTGCCGAATTCGGATGCTTTTTCTTTGATCTCCAGACAGATGCTTTCAGGTGTTTTCGACGCCGTGTCAATGGTGTACCGCGCACTGCTGTAAAACGCAGCCCGTTCAAACAGATGCTTGGCGACAAATTCTGCGAGATTTTCATCGGCAACGTTGGATATCAGCGGTCTTTTCTGCTTATTTCTTAACAGCCTTTGCGTGAGAACGGCAACGGGTGTCCGCAGATAAAAACTGACTGAGTTGCTGTTAATCACTTCCATATTGTTGAAATACGCCGGTGTACCGCCTCCCAGACTGAGTACGCAGCTGGAGTTGCGTGCTAAGATTTCTTCCAGAACTTCTCTTTCAGCTTTCCGGAAGTAGAGTTCGCCTTTCTTTTCGAAAATCTGGGCGACACTGCGGTTGTTTCTTTTGGCTATTTCAGAATCGAGGTCAACGAGCTCATAACCGAGGCTGTCGCTCAAAATTTTGGAAATGTGGCTCTTACCGCTTCCCATGTATCCGAGGAGTGTAATGATCATTGAAGAAATTTCTACAAAATAGCGAAATAATTTTGAATTTTTAAAAAAAGACTTATCTTTGCACCACTTTTTAC
>JAEWOM010000048.1 GCA_023399675.1 Bacteroidota bacterium | reverse complement strand
TCATGACGGTTGCTGCCTTTTTTATTATGAAACAGAAAAAATTCGGTAAAGTCCCTTCAGGAGAACGTTTAGAAAGAATCAAGAAATCTCCGCATTATAAAAACGGAAGGTTCGACAACCTCAATCTCACACCGCAACTTGCTGAGGACACATCCATGCCGGAAGTAATGTTCCGGTTTCTGTTTGGCAAAACCCTGAACAAAGTTCCTGCAAAAGCTTTTCATTTCGAAAAAACGGATCTGAAAAACTTAAACCCCAATGATAACATCTACGTTTGGATGGGACATTCGTCGTATTTTATTCAGCTGGACGGAAAGAAAATTCTGGTTGATCCAGTTCTAAGCGGTCACGCATCACCGTTTTCATTCACTACAAAAGCATTTAAGGGTTCTGATTTATATAAACCCGAAGATATTCCCGAGCTGGATTATCTTGTAATCACGCACGATCACTGGGATCATCTGGATTATCAAACAGTATTGGAACTTTTTCCGAAAACAAAGAAAATCATCACCGGACTCGGAACTGGCGAGCATTTAGAATTTTGGGGTTACCATCCGAATAATCTGGTTGAACTGGACTGGTTTGAAAGCGCAGACTTAGGCGTTGGTTTCAAAGTAACTGCGGAACCGGCGAGGCATTTCTCAGGTCGTGGTTTGAAACGTGATCAGGCAATTTGGGCAAGTTTCGTTTTCGAAAGTCCGACCCAAAAAATTTACATCGGTGGCGATTCCGGTTACGATACGCATTTCAAGAAAATTGGCGAAAAATACGGTTCGATTGATCTGGTCATTCTCGAAAACGGCCAATACAACAAAGATTGGCGCTACATTCACTTTCTTCCCGGAGAAAACATTAAAGCAATGAAAGAATTGAATGCAAAGAGAATGATTCCTGTTCACAATTCGAAGTTTGCTTTAGCTGCGCATGCGTGGAACGAACCTCTGCAGAAAATGGCAGAACTCAATACTGAAAATCTCAGAATTCTCTATCCAAAAATCGGTGAAAAAATCAACTGGACCGATGATGATAAAGTTTACGAAAAGTGGTGGGAGGAGTTGGAGTGATTGGGTAGTTGAGTAGTTTAGTGGTTTAGTATGAGAGTACCGGTAATTCGGTTGTACTTAATCACAGTGAACCAACTGCGCCCATTTTTATTTCGTATTTTTGAGAAAATCTGAAAAAAAATGAAATTCTCTAAAATATTTGTTGCTTTGGCAATTTCTTTCGGAATGGTTTCCTGTACTGCACAAAAAGCAGATCTGTCCAAACTTACACCACTCGATGCAGAGCTTTCCACCGTGGAATACCCATTTCCTGTTACCGTTAAAAATCTGAAAAACCAGGGACAGGATTTGAAAATGGCTTACATGGATGTGAAACCAGCCAACTGGAATGGGAAAACCATTCTGCTCCTTCACGGTAAAAATTTCAACGGTTATTATTTCGAAGAAACGGCAAGAGCTCTGAATAAAGAAGGATTCCGTGTTGTAATGCCGGATCAGATTGGCTTCGGCAAATCTTCAAAGCCGAAACAGTATCAGTTCAGTTTTCAGCAACTTGCTGAGAATACGAAATCGATAATGGACGATTTAGGTCAGAAAAAATTCATCGTTCTGGGGCACTCAATGGGCGGAATGCTCGCTTCAAGAATGGCGGTAATGTATCCCGACAATGTGGAAAAACTCATTCTTGCCAATCCTATCGGACTGGAAGATTACAAACGCTTTTCGCCTTACCAAAACATCGATAAACAGTACGCCAACGAACTGAAAAACACCTACGAATCTTATAAAGACTATCAACTGAAATTTTATTACGACGGAAAATGGAAGCCGGAATACGATAAATGGCTCAACCTTCTCGCCGGCTGGACAATCCACAAAGATTTTCCCGAAACTGCATGGAATGCAGCTTTAACTTCGGACATGATTTTCACCCAACCTGTTGTCTACGATTTCGAAAAAATTACGTCTCCTACGCTTTTAATCATCGGAACGCGAGACAGAACCGCCATCGGAAAAGGCAACGCACCGATAGAATTACAGCCGCTGATGGGACTTTACCAAAACTTAGGCAAGGAAACCCAAAAGAAAATCAAAGGTTCTCAACTGGTCGAGCTGGACGATGTAGGTCATTCTCCGCATATCGAAGTTTTCGACAGATTCATTAAGCCGCTGATGGAATTCGTAAAAAAATAAATCCGTAACTTAGGTCTGTGGCGCAAAAAATCTATTACAGCGGAGTTTACGAGCAGCAGAATATCCAACTCGTTCGGGATATCATCAACGTGATTCCTATGGAGGAAGTGTTCCGGAAATCCGGATATTCTATCAAACAGCATGCACACAGAAATCTTTTTCAGATTTTCGTTCTGGAACGCGGAAAACTGCAGCTGATCGCCAACAATGAACCTTTTGTAGTAGAAAAGCCATCCATTATTACTATTCCGCAGTCAGTGGTTCACGGTTTTCAATTTGAGCGGGGTTCCAGCGGTTGGCCGATTTCACTCGCCGCCAATTCTGTAGATACCATGCTGAAACACGATGTCGAAGTAATTTACGAACTCGATTCCATCAGCATCACAGAAATTGAACAGGAAAATCATTTGGTGGATGATGCGTACACCACAATTCACAAATGCATTTTTGAATACAAAAACCAGCTTCCAGGTCGCGACCTTGCCCTGCAATATCTTGTAGGAATGTTGCTGCTGCGCATTTACCGACTGAACCACTCCAACCAAACTGTGATTCACACCTTAAATAATGCTGACCGCAACACATTCCGAAATTTCAAAAATTAGTTCAGGAAAACCAGAGCATCAAAAAACGGGTGGAAGATTATGCGTCGGAACTCGGTATTTCAGTGCAGCAACTCAGTCAGC
>JAEWOM010000272.1 GCA_023399675.1 Bacteroidota bacterium | reverse complement strand
CACAAAGCCTGCAGGGAAAATCAGTAGCAGCAAAAGCTTTTTCATGCGGGGCATTTTCACAATTAGACGTGTTCTTTTACGGAATGTTACAGTAGGTTAACGCGTAATCTGAAAACTTTTTTTCAATTTTGCAGTATGACAAACAAGCAGTACGAGCAGGCGGTAGCTTGGCTTTTTAAACAGGCCCCGAATTACCAGATAGACGGTAAAAAAGCATATAAACCGGGGCTTCAGAATATTACAAGCCTGTGCGAGTTTTTTGGTAATCCGCAACAGAAAATTCGGATGGTCCACATCGGAGGGACAAATGGAAAGGGCTCAACGAGCAATATGCTGTCTTCAATTCTTCAGGAAGCCGGCTTTCGTGTCGGGCTGTATAATTCGCCACATTTGGTAGACTTCACAGAACGCATAAAAGTGAACGGTAAACAGGCAGACCGCGAATTTGTTTATGAATTCATTCAGCGACTCAAAGAGCTGCCGAATACCATTCGCCCCTCTTTTTTTGAATTTACGACAATTATGGCTTTTGAATATTTTCTGCAGCAGAAAGTAGATATTGCCATCATCGAAGTTGGTTTGGGAGGCAGACTGGACAGCACCAATATTATTCAGCCTCTTGCATGTGCCATTACGAATGTTGCACTGGATCATATGAATATTCTCGGCGATACAAAAGAGGAAATTGCGCTGGAAAAGGCCGGAATTATCAAGATGGGTGTGCCGGTGATTATCGGTGAAGAAGATCCTGTTATAAAAGAAATTTTCAGACAGGTCGCGCACGAAAAAGATGCCGATCTGATTGACGCAACTTCTACAACCGCTTCTAACGTCTGCGATTTAAAGGGAGATTATCAGCTGAAAAATATGAGGGTCGCTCTGGAACTGCTTCGTTCACTTGCAGACGATGGTTTTGAAGTGTCAGAGAAGAACATCACGGACGGACTGCTGAATGTGCAGAAAAATACGGGATTCATCGGACGATGGACAGTTTTGTCGGACAGCCCGCTGATTATCTGTGATACCGCGCACAATCACGCAGGACTGGAACTGGTGTTTTGCCAGCTGGAGAACCTGAAAATACCCATGCATATTGTTCTTGGTTTTGTGAAAGGCAAAGAAATTGAACCCGTGCTGGAAATTCTACCGAAAAATGCCGAATACTATTTTGTAAAGCCCGAAATCAGACGGGGCAGACCTCCGCTGGAATATGAAGAGTTACTAAAAAAAGCGGGAATCAAATACACGGTTTATGATGATGTGATGTCGGGTTTTAAAAAAGCAGAAAGTGCAGTGCAGCCCGGTGAAATGATTTTTGTTGGAGGAAGCAATTTCGTGGTGGGTGATTTTCTGAGCAGCTATAACATGGTGGAAGAAATTAAACAGGCCATGTCATATCTTGCGAGTGATGAAAAGCGGGAGTTTTTCCCGAGGTTTTTCAAGGCTGGAAAAGGAGAATATGCTGAAGGAGATGAATTCATCGGTGTAACAGTGCCGGATCAGCGAAAAATTGCAAGGGAATATTATCCGAAAATTTCTCTCGAAAACCTTCAGAAATTACTTTCTTCGGGCATTCATGAACATCGCCATTTGGCTCTGCTCATGCTGGTTTCCAAGTATGAGAAATGTAAAACCGATTTAGAAAAACAGGAAATAGTTAATTTCTATCTGAATAACCTTCAGCACATCAACAATTGGGATTTGGTGGACAATTCCTGCTATAAAATCTTAGGAAGATACTGTTTTGACTTCTCAAACGACCAAATTCTGAAATCACTCGCGGAATCTGATAATCTGTGGCACAAAAGAATTGCAGTCGTTGCAACGATGTACCATGTAAAAAAAGGTAAGTTCGGTTTAACTAAAGATCTCGTTTTAAAAAACCTCAAGCATCCTCATGACCTTATGCATAAAGCGAACGGTTGGTTACTCAGAGAAATCGGTCAGCAAAACCGGGAAGAACTGCTGCGTTTTCTCGATAAACATTATCAGCAAATGCCGCGTACAACGCTGCGTTATGCCATAGAAAAACTGGAGGAACCTTTGCGTCAGGATTATTTAAAAGGCAGAATATAATTGAACATGAAAAAAAAGACGGCACTTATTACCGGAGCAACTTCCGGAATCGGAAAAGCCATTGCTGAACGCCTTGCAAAAGAAGATATACGCTTGATTCTGTGTGGCCGAAGAGCTCCGCTTCTTGCTGAGCTCGCTGAAAAACTGTCCGCTGTCACAGAGGTTTTTACCCTCGTTTTTGATGTACGGGAGCAGGCATCTGTGCTGGAAGCGCTGGATTCAGTTCCGGAATCTTTCAGGGAAATCGATATCCTCGTCAATAATGCAGGAAATGCGCACGGTCTCGATTCTCTTGCAGAAGGGGATATGGAAGACTGGAATGCAATGATGGACGGAAACGTAAAGGGACTGCTGTATGTTTCGAAGCCGGTAATAATCGGTATGAAAAAAAGAAACAGAGGGCATATTATTAATATTTCTTCTGTAGCAGCACGGCAGACCTATGCGAACGGTGTGGTTTACTGTGCATCGAAGAAAGCTGTTGATGTCATTTCTGAAGGCATGCGTATCGAATTGACGGAATTCGGTATCAAAGTCACCAATATTCAGCCGGGTGCCGTAGCGACAGATTTTTCCCGCGTACGTTATAAAGGTGACGAGAAGAAAGCCGCTACAGTTTACGAGGGCTATGAAGCGCTGCTTGCAGAAGATATCGCCGATATCGTGTCCTATGTTTTAAATGTGCCTGAACGTGTATCGATTGCAGAGATTGCGGTCTTTAATAAAGCGCAGGCGGAACCGAGAATGATTCACCGGAATCTGCAATTTTAATAACATTAACTCATGAAGATTCTACATCTCGAAACATCGTCCCGCAACTGTTCTGTGGCTATTTCCGATCAGGAAAAGTTGCTTTGCCTTTGTGAAGAGGTTTCAGAAAATTACAAACAGAGCGAATCGCTCCACAAATTCGTTCAATGGTGTCTTGAAGGTGCAGAAATTTCCCTTCAGCAACTGGATGCCGTTTGTCTGGGAATGGGGCCGGGTTCGTACACCGGTTTGAGGATCGGCGCTGCAGCTGCAAAAGGGTTCTGTTTCGGACTGAATATTCCACTGATTGCCGTTAATTCACTGGACTCACTCGCATTGCCTTTTGCGGGACAAAATTATGATTTAATCATTCCTATGGTGGATGCACGCCGTATGGAAGTCTATACACGTACATATGATGGTAAAACCGGAAAACCGACCGATGACACAGTGGCTAAAATTCTCGATGAAAACTCCTTCCGGGAAGTTGAAGATCAGAAGATTCTTTTTGTTGGCGACGGTGCCACAAAAGCGCAGCAAATCCTCCAGATAAACGCAGATTTCGAACCGTTAGTTTTTCCTTCTGCACAATATCTAATCAATAATGCAGTTGACAAGTTCAGGAACAGTGTTTTTGAAGATATCGCCTATTTCGAACCCTATTATCTGAAAGATTTTCAGGGGGTTAAACAAAAGAAAAACGGAGCATAACACTCCGTTTTCTTATTCCTGTAATCAGTCTCTTTTCGGTAAAGGAGGTGGTGCAAACGGATTGTTGTTCGTAGGTTGCGTAGACGGGATACTTTGCGTCGGAGCACCGGGCTGCATTGAAGGGCTTGTTCTCGGAATCTGTCTCGGCTTTCTTTCGTTCTCCTGTTGGCGAAGCTCTTCCTGCTGACGCACTCTTACATCATCAGCACCGGATCCTACAGGCTGCGGAACCGGCTGTTGTTGCGTTGTTACAGGATTTCCGCGGTTGTCAGTAGGAACAATTTTGAGGTCGCTTTTCAGCCAATTCAGCATTTCTGCGGCTTTAATTCCTTCCTGCGTGTCTTTGTAGTTCAGCGCAATCTGCTCCAGTTGAAGGATCATAACTTCTTTACCGGACGTTTTTCCTGCGTTGAACGCATTGAGCAGTGTAAATTTAGGCACGAGTGCGTCCTGCGGATATTGTGTGAGCGTCTGATCAATCAACATCTTGCTGTCTTCAAACTGTTCATTCTCGTAAAGTGAGAAAGCTGTTCTGTACGCCTGTTCCACACCGGCATTGGATTTCATAAATGTTCCGCTTCTCGGATTTCGTGCAAATTCAGCGTAAGAGGTGTAAGGATACTCTCTCAGAAGGATCTGCTTGGCTCTTTCGGCAACTTGAGGATTCTTCTCATAATTCATGCTGAAAATCTCATAAAGTGCCCGGAGCATTACCTTTTCCTCGGGTTTATTGTCAACGAGAGCATACAGCGTATTGGTGGCAAGTGGTCTGTTGAGGAAGAAATCGTCATACATAATTCCCATTCCCAGTGCAGCGGTATCGCGGTCCTTTTTCAGGCCTTCAATAACCATGTTATTCGTCGGAATTTTCTCTATATAGAAAGAACTTTCGAATCTTCTCGGATCCTGAACGGCGGTTTGCCCCATTGCTAAATTTTTGGCATCATCCACGGTTGTCATTCGGGCTCCGTATCTCCAGTTGTCGACCAAAGCGCGGTTTCCCCAAACCTGGCGGAAATCCTGAGAACC
>JAEWOM010000212.1 GCA_023399675.1 Bacteroidota bacterium | reverse complement strand
TTTATTACCGAAAATATGAGAGTGTTAATCATTGGAAATGGCGGCCGCGAAGCTGCTTTTGCCAAAAAATTAGCTGAAGACAGCCGGGTATCGCAGATGTTCTTCGCCAAAGGGAATGCTACTACAGAGAAATACGGAAAAAATGTTTCGCTGAAAGAAACGCATGAACTGGTTGAATTTGCTAAAAAAGAAGCGATCAACCTCACTATCGTTGGTCCGGAAGTTTATCTGGTGGAAGGTATTGTCGATGAATTCAAGAGAGCAGGCCTCAGAATTTTCGGTCCGGAAAAGAAAGTGGCAAGGCTGGAAGGAAGCAAGGCCTACTCCAAGAAATTTATGCAGGAATATGGCGTGAAGACGGCAGCTGCACATATTTTCGAGTCTTATACCGAAGCGAAAAGCTATCTGGAATCGGCAAACTATCCTTTGATCATCAAAGCATCAGGTTTGGCTCAGGGAAAAGGTGTAATCCTTGCGAATGACAAGGCTGAAGCACTCAACACCATTCACTCATTTATGATTGACCGTATCTACGGTGATGCAGGAATCAAAGTGGTTGTAGAGGAGTACCTTCGGGGCTTTGAAGCTTCCATCATCTGTTTTTCAAACGGAAAAACACTTTTTCCGTGTATCGCTGCAAAAGATTATAAAAAAGTGGGCAACGGAAACCGCGGTGCCAACACCGGAGGAATGGGAAGTGTAGCACCGAGCCCGGAGTTTACAACAGAACATTTCGAAGATTTCAAAAACAATATACTTCAGCCGACTATTGCCGGATTGAAAGATAATTATCTGATGTTCAGTGGTTTTATCTTCTTCGGCGTCCTGGTTACCGAGAAAGGCTGCCATTTGCTGGAGTACAATATGCGCTCAGGAGATCCTGAAACCCAGGTGATTCTTCCGCTGTTGGAGAACAACCTGCTGGATACCATCAATGCATGTATCGACGGTCAGGATATCGAGCTGAGGTTCAAAGATGAAAAAGCAGTTTGTTTGGTTATGGCTTCCGGTGGTTATCCAGGAAATTACCAGACCGGCTTCCAAATTACAGGAATTGACCGCGCAACACACAGTTCAGTCCTGTACGCAGGGGCTAAGCACAAGGCAGGCGGAATTTATACGAACGGCGGCAGGGTAATCAACCTTGTTGCCACGGCTCCGACACTGGAAGAAGCACGCAGCAAAGTGTATGCAGATGCAAAAGTACTGCACTTCGATTATGCTTTCTATCGCGACGATGTGGCAAAATTCTGATAAAGTAACAGGGGGTTTCAGCCCCCTTTTTTTATAACATTTTACGATATTTACTGATTAAAAATATGACACAGGGCATTATCATCCTCGATTTCGGATCACAATATAACCAGCTTATCGCACGAAGAGTGCGCGAAATGGAGGTTTATTCTGAAGTTCTTCCGTACAATACTCCACTGGAGCAGATCCTCGAGAAAAAGCCTGTAGGAATTATTCTTTCCGGCGGGCCAAGTTCCGTTAATGCAGACAATGCACATCTGGTGGAAAAATCGCTTTTCGAGCAGGGAATTCCTGTTCTGGGGATTTGTTACGGGATGCAGCTCACCACACATTTGCTTGGCGGAACCGTATCGAAAGGCATCAAAGGTGAGTATGGAAAAGCAAAACTGAAGATTGATAAACAGTCTGCGCTGCTGGAAGGGGTTCCGGATCAGTCAGTGGTGTGGATGAGCCATTTTGATGAAGTGGAAATTCTGCCCGAAAATTTTGAAGTAAATGCGGTTACCGATGTTATTTCAGCTATTTCGAATGAAAAAGACCGGATTTACTGTGTACAGTTTCACCCCGAAGTTTCTCATACAGAACACGGTGCGCAGATGCTGAAGAATTTTGTATTCAACATCTGTAAAGCAGAGAAAAACTGGAAATTAACGAATTACATCGACGTCACAATTGAAGAAATCAGAAAAAAGGTAGGATCCGGAAAAGTGATTCTGGGTCTTTCCGGAGGAGTTGATTCCTCAGTTGCAGCGGTCCTGATTCATAAAGCGATCGGCGACCAGCTTCAGTGTATTTTTGTTGATACCGGACTGCTCCGTAAGGACGAAGGTCGCAAAGTAATGGAAAATTACGGCGAGCATTTCCATATGAATATTGATATGGTGGATGCAAAGGACCGTTTTATGAATAAACTGGCCGGTGTTTCCGATCCGGAGGAGAAAAGAAAAATAATCGGTCGTGAGTTCATCGCTGTATTCGATGAAGAATCCAACAAGTTTGAGGGTGCATCTTTTTTAGCACAGGGAACGATTTATCCTGATGTTATTGAGTCTCAGTCTGTAAAAGGTCCTTCAGCGGTTATCAAGTCACATCACAATGTCGGCGGTTTACCGGAAAAGATGAAGCTGCAGTTGCTGGAGCCGCTACGTGAACTGTTTAAAGATGAAGTAAGAAAAGTAGGTGAGGAGCTGGGAATTCCGCATCATCTGGTGTACAGACATCCATTTCCCGGACCTGGTTTAGGAATCAGAATTTTGGGTGAAGTAGATGCTGAGAAAGTCAGAATTCTTCAGGATGCTGACGATATTTTTATTGAAGAACTCTATGCAAACAACCTGTATGAGCAGGTTTCGCAGGCATTCGTCGTTCTGCTGCCGGTAAAATCCGTCGGCGTGATGGGCGATGAACGCACTTACGAATATACAGCCGTGGTACGGTCGGCAAATACCATCGATTTTATGACCGCTACCTTCAGCAAACTCCCATGGGATTTCCTGGAAACGGTTTCAAACAGGATTATTAATGAAGTGCGCGGCATCAATCGTGTGGCTTACGATATTTCCAGCAAGCCGCCTGCAACAATCGAGTGGGAATAATCATCTTTTGATGTATGAATAACAAAAAAAATCAGCAGAATTTCCGCTGATTTTTTTGTGACTTGTTGATTTGCTAATCAATTCCGCCTTTTCTGGTCGGTTCGTGCATTGCAGGCCATTCTGCTGCCTTTCCGGTACGTGGTTTGATCGGCATTCTGATTTTTTCCCTTGAAGCTTTTTCAGGATCTTCACTTGCCATATAAGTTAAAATGGCAATCAGGGCTACGTTGTTTTTTACATCATCAAAAACGATTTTATCATATGTATCACGTTGTGTATGCCAGGTATAATTTCCGTACGACCAACTGAGAGAACCGAGCATAAAAGCCGGAACACCCGCTGCAACAAATGATGCATGATCGCTGCCGCCGCTACCTGGATATCCGGGATAGGTATATTTTATTTCACGGGTCAGTTCGCCCGGTGCTGCCGCAAACCATCTTCCGAGGAAATCATATGCATGTACAAATCCCTGTCCGCTGACATTCTGAATTCTGCCGGTGCCGTTATCCTGATTGAATACCGCCTGAACATTCGGCATTTTGTCTTTGTGTGCAGAAACATAAGCCCTGCTGCCGTTCAGTCCCTGTTCTTCGCTACCCCATAATCCGACAACGATGGTTCTTTTCGGATTTGGATTTATCTTTTTCAGAATTCTGGCCACTTCCATCATCGTAATGACGCCGGTGCCGTTATCGGTTGCACCGGTACCGCCATCCCAGGAGTCGAGATGTGCGGAAAGAATAACATATTCATCGGGCTTTTCAGTGCCTTTAATCTCTGCAACTGTGTTGAACGTCGGAGCCATGCCCAGATCTTTGCTGTTTGCATAGATTTTCAGTTGTGGAGTGACGCCGTTTTGAAGCATGCGGTACAGTTGTCCGTAATCTTCAAGAGAAATATCTACTGCAGGAATTTTTTTTGTTCCGGCACTGAAAACTCTGTTCACTCCAAAACCTTTGCTCCAGTTACTCCAGATAATTCCGGCAGCACCTGCATCTTCGAAAGGTTTGTTCAGGCTTCTCCATGTTAGCCCGATCGTCTCCAGGGATTTGTTCCACTCGCGTGTTGCAGCATCGGATTCCTTCTTATATTTTTCGAATGACTGTGCGGTTGCGTATTCCTTCCAGTTGTATTCGGGTCTTCCGCTCGGTTGGTATTGGGATACCATCACCAGTTTACCCTTCACTTTGGGCAGCCATTGATAAAATTCTGCTTTGGAAGCGAACAGCGGCATCATAATGACTTCAGCCGTTACACCTTTGGCTTTGGTGGCCGGACTGAAAGCCAGCTGTCTTCCCTCGAGCGATTTTAGGTACGGATAAACCATTTCGACATGAGAAGTTCCGCGTTCCCAGGATTTCCATTCGCCATATTGCTCATTTCTGGCATCTATTCCCCAGGTTTTAAATTTGGTTACCGCCCAGTCGTGTGCCTGTTGCATTTTCGGGGTTCCCACAAGTCGCGGACCAATGCCGTCTACCAGTTCATAAGCCAGTTGTTCCGTCAGGGAG
>JAEWOM010000211.1 GCA_023399675.1 Bacteroidota bacterium | reverse complement strand
ATATCCAGCAGTCCACCCTGTCCTTTGTCATCAACAACCGGAAATCCGCTCACGTTTTTCATCGAGCTTCCGTCACTGTTTATGATATAGGCCTTTCCTGATTTTTCAGTGATCAGAAAGCGGTTATTCGGAAAATTGATGATTGCCCATGGCTTTCCTAAATTTTGAGCAATGGCCTGAACGTCAAATGGCGTTGATGTGGTAACACCTGCAGCGCGCGTCTGACCGGCAAAAGCAGGAGGTATATCGGTATTTCTGCTTTTCGTCTCCGGATTATGTCCGTTTGCAGTATTTTCAGTTGAGGTTTCGGTCTGATCTACATTTCCGTTTTTACACGAAAGCACAGATGCCAGTAAAAGAATACCTATGGGATATTTCATAATGGGATAATTTCACGTTTAGCAAAAATAGGAAGATGCTGCATGTGTTGTATTACAGCTTTCTACCCAATTATTGCACAATTCTGCCGCTGCTGCAGGCTTGCGTTACAACAGAAAAATAATATGCTGATGATTGATAATCTGCAAAGCAAAATGAAAGATAAAAGTGAAAAAATGATTAAATTTGGGCAACTTTTTCTTATATTTAAAAAAATCAAAATAGTATACTTATGACTTTCGACATCGATATGATCAAAAAAGTGTATGAGCGCTATCCGGAAAGGATCGAAGCTGCAAGAAAAGCAGTAGGCAAGCCTCTTACCCTGTCAGAAAAAATTCTGTACACACACCTTTGGGCAGGAAGTGCCACGGAAGCCCATGAAAGGGGAAATTCTTATGTAGATTTCGCTCCGGACCGTGTTGCGATGCAGGATGCTACCGCACAGATGGCGCTGTTGCAGTTCATGAGTGCCGGAAAATCGAAAGTTGCAGTGCCTTCAACCGCACATGCTGATCACCTGATTCAGGCAAGAGTGGGTGCAGAACAGGATTTACAGGAAGGTATTAATAAGAATTCTGAAGTTTTCAATTTTTTGAGTTCCGTTTGCGATAAGTACGGTATCGGTTTTTGGAAGCCGGGCGCTGGAATCATTCACCAGGTTGTGCTGGAAAATTATGCTTTTCCAGGAGGAATGATGATCGGAACCGATTCGCACACTGTGAACGCCGGCGGATTGGGTATGGTTGCTATCGGTGTTGGTGGTGCAGATGCAGTGGATGTGATGGCCGGAATGCCGTGGGAACTGAAAATGCCGAAACTGATCGGTGTAAAACTGACCGGAAAAATGAGCGGATGGACGTCTGCAAAAGACGTTATTCTGAAAGTTGCAGGTATTCTTACCGTAAAAGGCGGCACAGGATGCATCGTTGAATATTTCGGAGAGGGCGCAAAATCGCTTTCCGCAACCGGAAAAGGTACGATCTGTAACATGGGTGCAGAAATCGGAGCTACAACTTCAACCTTCGGCTATGATGATGCCATGAGAAGATACCTGATTTCCACCGGAAGACAGGATGTTGTTGATGCTGCAGACAAAATTGCAGAACATTTAACAGGTGATGATGAAGTATACGCAAATCCGGAGCAGTATTTCGATCAGGTTATCGAAATCAATCTTTCTGAACTGACGCCGCATCTGAACGGACCGTTCACACCGGATTTAGCTACGCCGGTAGCAGAATTCAGAGCGAAGGCTGAAGCCAACGGATGGCCTCTTGATGTAGAGTGGGCATTGATCGGCTCCTGTACGAATTCATCGTATGAAGATCTTTCCAGAGCTGCTTCCATCGTGGAAGACGCTGTGGCTAAAGGTGTTAAACCAAAAGCGATTCTCGGAATCAATCCCGGTTCTGAGCAGGTAAAATATACGGCTGAAAGAGACGGTTTCCTGGATTCTTTCAGAAAATTTGAAAATGCCAGAATCTTTACCAATGCCTGCGGACCATGCATCGGTCAGTGGGACCGTGAAGGAGCTGAGAAAGGTGAAAAAAACTCCATCATTCACTCATTCAACAGAAACTTTGCGAAAAGAGCGGATGGAAACCCGAATACACACGCTTTCGTTGCCTCTCCTGAAATGGTTGCTGCTGTGGCAATTTCCGGAAGACTCGATTTCAACCCGATTTCAGACACGTTAACAAACGAAGCCGGAGAACAGGTAAAACTTGATGAACCGAACGGTTCTGAACTTCCTGCAAAAGGGTTTGCGGTAGAAGATAACGGTTACCAGGCACCATCGGAGGACGGCTCTCAGGTACAGGTGATTGTAAGCCCGGATTCGGACAGACTTCAGTTGCTGGAGCCTTTTAAACCTTGGGACGGTAAAAATATTGAAGGAGCAAAAGTGCTGATTAAAGCATTCGGTAAATGTACCACAGACCATATTTCCATGGCGGGCCCTTGGCTGAAATACAGAGGTCATCTCGATAATATTTCGAACAATATGCTGATCGGGGCTGTTAATGCCTACAATATGGAAACCAATAAAGTGAAGAACCAGCTTACGGGTGAGTACGGTGAAGTTCCTGCAGTACAGCGCGCGTACAAAGCAGAAGGTATTCCTTCTATCGTAGTGGGCGACGAGAATTATGGTGAAGGTTCTTCCAGAGAGCACGCTGCTATGGAGCCAAGACATCTTGGTGTAAGAGCTGTTCTTGTAAAATCTTTCGCACGTATCCACGAAACCAACCTGAAAAAGCAGGGGATGCTTGGTTTAACTTTCAATGATAAAGCGGATTACGACAAAATTCAGGAAGATGATGTAGTAAACTTCCTCGATTTGGATCAGTTTGCACCGGGTAAACCTTTGACGCTTGAATTTGTACACGCAGATGGAAGTAAAGATACCGTGATTGCAAACCATACTTATAACGAGCAGCAAATCGGCTGGTTTAAGGCAGGTTCCGCTCTGAATCTGATAGCTGCTGAAGCTAAGAATTCTTAAAATTTAGAATCTATACTGCAAACCGCTCAGAAAACTGGGCGGTTTTTTTTGATCTTTTTTCTTTGAACGCTGCTCACGATTGCTGTACCGTTTTTCCATCAGAAATCCCGAATCTGAAAAGGTAATTCAGGGAGCTATGTATAATCTATGTACAGAGAAATCTTGATGCGCTGATAATGTAACAAAAATCATATTTTTCCTGTTAAACAATTGATTAATTTTGCTGCCCAATTTTTTGAACATGAAAAAATCCCTGCTTATCACAGCGCTTGTAGCTTCAGCAACTTTTTCGGCACAGCAAGAAACGCAACAGAAGCCAAGAGAAACCAGCATAGATGAGGTAACTATTGTTAAAACTAAAAAAGCCGTTGAGCAAAAAGCAGACAGAACGATTTTTGATTTTTCGGAGCAGGCACACCTGAATACCGGTACGCTGATGGAAGGTGTAAAGAAACTTCCGGGACTGATTGTATCTGACGTCGCAGGGATGATGTATCAGGGAAAATTACTGGATGTCTTTCTGGATGGGCGTCCACTGGGAATAGGTGGAGACCAGCTTCAGAGTTTTCTCGACGGGATGCCGGCAAATTCTGTGGACCGCGTGGAGATCATTACGCAACCCGGTGCGGAATTTCCTGCAACTTCCGGCGGAGCCATTATCAATATTATTACAAACAGAAATGCGAGAAATTATCTCTCAGCCACTTATACAGGCAGATATGCGTTCAGCAATTATGATAAGCACCGAAACCGTACATCCAACTCAATTTTATTAAATGCCAAGAACAAATATTTTGGTTGGCAACTGAATGTTGGACAGAATTACCGTGAAGGTTTCCGAGAATCAGTCGTTGGAGACATCACCATAATCAACACCGAACAGATTCAGAGGGGTTATTTTCTGAAATCTGCACTAACTTTTGATGTCGGGCAGGATAAATTCCTCCTGAATTACGACATTAACAGCAATAATAATGATGCACAATCCGAAAGTTGGGGTTATGAGCCTTTTTCCGACATGCCGCCGTCGATTATTCGTTTCACGACCATAGATCACGGGAAAACAGAAGTGCTGAGACACGATGCGAGTGCCGTTTATCAGGTAAAATTTGCCAACAGAGCTCAAAAACTGGATTTTACAGCGTCATACAATAATTATAAAAGTGGATATTCCCAAAACGGAACGAAGTTCTATCCCGCATCGTTTCAAACGGGCACCTACGAAACGGAATCCGAGCAAAATACCGCGAGATTCAAAACAGATTTTTCTTATCCTCTGGATTTGCTGGATGAAGGTAAAATTTCAGTCGGAGGATTATTCGAGAATGTCCATTTCAATACAGAAGCCGGGAGCATCCGGAATTTAAGCTACAACCGGCAGACAGCAGCGGCATACGCAGAGTTACTTGCGACCTATAAGAAGTTCGATTTTATCCTCGGAACGCGCGCAGAAAATTATGATATTTCGGGAAGGACGGTAGATTTTACAACCGGAGAGCTGGCGAAGGAGCTGATTCCATTCAACCAGTTCAGGTTATTTCCCAACGCCAGTGTGCAGTACAATTTCATGAGCAGGGTTTATCTGGCACTGAATTATAACAAGAAAATTCAGCTTCCATCGATTTCCTCACTGAATCCTAACAATACCAATTACCAGAACGGCAACATTATTTTTGGAGGAAATCCGAATCTGCAACCGACTATTTTCGATAATTTCGAAGTGAAAATTTCGATGTTTGATTATGCATTTATCGGCTATAACTATAGTATCACAGAAAACCAGAATGTACAGGTAGCGGAGAAGAATTATTTTTTCCCGGGAACGCCGGTCGTTGACGGCAGGGAAGCATATACGGTAAGGCAGAATTTCATTAATGTGAATTCGATGAAAATCCATAATTTCAATGTAGGTCTTCCGATTCCTTTCATGCTCTTCACAAAAGGCCTGAAAGAGACGATGAAGTTCAATGTGAATCCTGATGATATGAATTTTCTGTATGTGTATGCAGGTTATCAGCTCCACGAACTTCCGCAGAATGACAATCAGGGCTTTTGGGTGTATAATCTGATGTTACAGCTGAAACTGCCGCAGGATATCAAGCTCGTAGCCAATTATATCAACATGACGCAGGGTAACTGGTTTTATTACCGCATGGAAAAGCCGTGGATGAACAGCTTCAATATCAATGTCAGCAAGAAATTTATAGAGGACAGGCTTACCATATCTGTTTTTGCTGATGATATTTTCCGCACCAACGAAAACGCCGTAACGTCCCTGTACAACAATTCAAACGTTTATCTGGGCAACAGATTCGATTCTCAAAATTTCGGAATCAGCGTCAATTATAAAATTCCAACACGGAACAAACTGGCTAAGGAGGCTCCGATTTTATTGAATCAGGACAGAAAAGAAGAGAACAACGGCATGCCGACACAGTAAGGTTTCTCTTTATCGAAATTCACCGCAGCAATTCTGTCTGCGGTTTTTTGTTGCATTTTTCAGATGTTTAAATTGTCTTTACCTTTAGAACATGAAGACAGATCAAATTACGCAGCAATATCTGGACATTTTTCCGGGGGATTTTTCAGGCAATACCGTTCAGCGGCAAACACCTAAAATACTGTTTTGCACCGTAGATCCGGTCGGGTTTTCTGCTCCGGAGAAGATTGTTTTCAATGAAAAATTATCTCAGGAAACAGGGCTCGGAGCATGGAAAGAATCCGATCTGCCTTTTCTCGTCGGAAATGACCTTCCGGAGAACATCAGGCCATACGCAACAGCATATGCTGGACATCAGTTCGGCAACTGGGCAGGTCAGCTTGGTGACGGGCGTGCAATTTTTGCAGGGGAGATAAAAAATGAAAACGGGAAGAACACTGAAATTCAGTGGAAAGGTGCCGGGGCAACTCCGTATTCGAGGTTTGCTGACGGAAGAGCCGTTTTAAGATCATCACTTCGTGAATATCTGATGAGTGAAGCGATGCATCATCTCGGCGTACCGACGACCAGAGCTTTAAGTCTAGCACTGACAGGAGAAGATGTCATTCGTGATATCATGTACAGCGGAAATCCCCAGGCGGAAAAAGGTGCGGTGGTCATCAGAACAGCGGAAAGTTTTCTGCGTTTTGGCCATTATGAACTGGTTTCAGCACAGAAGGAAACAGCATTACTGCAGAAACTGACGGATTTCACCATTGAGAACTACTATCCGGAGATTCATTCCGAGGGCGCACAGCGATACAAAGATTTTTTTACCCAAGTCTGTCTGCGCACTGCTGATCTGATGGTTCACTGGCTGCGTGTGGGTTTTGTACATGGAGTGATGAATACCGATAATATGTCCGCTCTCGGGCTTACCATCGATTACGGTCCGTTTTCAATGCTTGATGCTTTTGATTTGAATTTTACACCGAATACCACTGATCTTCCTGGTAGGCGATATGCTTTCGGACGGCAGCCGCAGATTTCTCAATGGAATCTATGGCAACTTTCGAATGCGCTGTTTCCGTTAATTGATGATGCCGACTTTCTGGAACAGACACTGGAAAACTACAGTGATTATTTCTGGGAGAAACATGACGAAATGATGGCTGCAAAGTTCGGTTTTGATAAGCTTCGCGAAAACGATGAACAGTTCTTTTCCGACTGGCAGAAAATGATGACTGATCTTCAGCTCGATTACACGCTGTTTTTTGTTGAATTGGAAGCGTTAAGCGATGATTCCGATGTCAGAGCGTTCTTCGGCAAGGTTTCCTATTTGGTGCCTGATGATGCACGTATAGATGAACTGACGAGATTTTTAACGGACTACAGAAAACGAAAAGCACTGAATATTGGTGATCCGCAGGATGCTTTAGAACTGATGCAGAAGAATAATCCAAAATTCATTCTGCGGAATTATCTGCTTTACGAATGTATCGAAGAGTTGAACAAAGGCGAAACGGATTTGCTGCATAAGTTATTGCAGGCACTGGAAAACCCGTATACCGGTTTATTTCCGGAACTGATGGTAAAACGTCCGGATCTGTATGAAGGTGTTGCAGGCTGTTCGATGCTTTCATGCAGTTCCTGATCTGTACTCTTTCAATCAACTGCAGCGGAATTTCACCCATTTTGCGCAAATTTCGAGGGAAAAAGCGGTGGTTTCCTTATTTTTGCTGCAATAATCTTTATTAATCAACATGGCGCGCATCCTTACCGGAATTCAGTCAACAGGAACTCCGCATCTTGGAAATCTTTTGGGAGCAATTATTCCAGCAATAGAACTGGCAAAAGATCCTTCAAACGAATCGTTTCTGTTTATTGCGAATATGCATTCACTCACGCAGATAAAAAACGGCGAAGAACTGAGAAAAAACACCTATGAAATTGCTGCTGCATGGCTTGCCTGTGGTCTCGATACTGAGAAAACATATTTCTACCGTCAAAGCGACGTGCCTGAAGTGTGCGAACTGTCGTGGTATCTGTCATGTTTTTTTCCGTACCAAAGGCTAACGCTCGCGCATTCATTTAAAGATAAAGCAGACAGGCTCGAGGATGTCAATGCCGGTTTGTTTACCTATCCGGTTTTGATGGCTGCCGACATTCTGCTGTACGATGCGGAAATCGTCCCGGTTGGTAAAGACCAGTTGCAGCATCTGGAAATGGCCCGTGATATGGGTGCACGTTTTAATCATCAGATGGGAGAGGTGTTCGTACTTCCGAAAGCTGAACTTCAGGAAGATACCAAATATGTTCCGGGAACTGACGGACAGAAAATGTCCAAATCACGCGGTAATATTATCAATATTTTTCTACCCGAAAAACAGCTGAAGAAGCAGATCATGTCGATTGAAACGGATTCTGCACCGCTGGAAGATCCTAAAAATCCCGATACAGATCATGTGTTTGCCATCTATAAACTGATTGCAGAACCGGATCAGACAGAAGAACTTCGCCGGAAATATCTCGCCGGAAACTTCGGTTACGGTCATGCAAAAACGGAACTGTATGAATTGATTCTGAATCGTTTCAAAGAAGAGAGGAATCAGTTTGGTTATTATATGAACAATATTCAGGAATTGGAAGATAAATTGCTTGAGGGTGCAGAAAAAACCCGGAAAATTGCTGCCCAAACTTTGAAAAGAACCAGAGAAAGCCTCGGAATGGCTTAAAAAGAAACTGTTCTTAAAGGAAGTTTTTCAGTTCTGCTAATGTTTTTACTGTTTTCACCTCAGCGTCGTAATCGTCGTTAAAGCGGTCGAAAAATACAGCATCCATACCAAACGCAAGTCCTCCCTCAATATCAGCAATCCAGTCGTCGCCAATGATGATACTTTCCTCCACTGCAGCTCCTGATTTTTGCAGCGCGTAAGCGAAAACTTCGGGCTGCGGTTTCCGTATGTTGATTTCATCTGCTGAGGTAATCGTTTCGAAATATTCCGTGATTCCGGATAATTCGCATTTTCGTGAAGTCACTTCCTGAAATCCGTTGGAAAGCACATGAAGCCTGTAATGCTTCTTTCTCAGATAATTCAGGATTTCAACGGTGTCTTGCACGAGTTCGTTGTGGTGAAGAATTTCTTCCAGAAAACGGTTCTCAAATTTTTCAGACAATGCTGCATCGTCGATTCCGAAAAATTGGAAACTGTCGTAAAACCGGTGAATCCGGAGGTATTCCTTGTCGATTTTTCCGTCGCGAATCTGCGCCCAGAGGTTTTCGTTAATGGTGTAGTATTCGTTGTGGAATTCGGTTAAACTGATGGAAAACCGTTCGGCAATCTGTTCCGTCTCGAAAATTACCTTAATGGCGAGCCAGGCATTTTTTCTGTGGTCCCAAAGCGTGTTATCGAGGTCAAAAAAAAATGTGCCGTATCATACGGCACAAATGTAAAAAATTTAATTTTTCGAAATCAGGAAACTTTGTTTTCCCGTCTTCACTAATTCCAAACTCTTGGAAAAATCCAACAGGTTTTTGATGGTCTGTTTTTTTGGTTTCAAGCTTTTCTGCTTTAAAGTGTCAAAATTTTTCATAGGCGATTGAGTTAACACTTTTTAAACGACAGAAAATCTGTTTTATTATTTTGTAAGTGAAAGCTTATTTTCTTCCATGATTTTACGCAGGTTGATGAGTGCGTATCGAACCCGCCCCAAAGTAGTGTTGATGCTGGTTTCGGTGTGTTCTGCAATTTCTTTGAAGCTCAAGCCGTCAAAAAATCTGAGTTTTATCACTTCCTGCTGATTTTCCGGCAGAAATGCCAGCATTCGGAACAGATCGCTGTTGATTTGCTGAGAAACCAACTGGTCTTCGATGTTTTCTGAAGGTTCCCGGATAATATCAAAAATGGAAAACTCCTCATTCTCGTAGGTGGTTTCAGATATCTTCACATGCTTGGATTTCATGCGGTAATGATCGATGATGAGGTTGTGTGCGATTCTCTTCGCCCAAAGAATGAATTTTCCTTCTTCGTTATAGCGTCCTTCTTTCAGGGTAATAATGATTTTCACAAAGGCGTCCTGGAAAATATCATTGGCCAGATCTTCATCCGTTACCTTGTAGAAAATATAGGTGAATAGTTCTTTTTGATGCCTGTCTATCAGCTTTGCGAGTGCAGATTCGTCTCCCTGCTGATATAGAACGATCAGTGAACTGTCTGTATCTTTAGATTTCATTTTTTTCATCTCAATTAAATAGCCGTTTTGCGCATAAAAATGGCAGTGCAAAGGCATTACTGTTTAAAAAATAATTGAGGTAAAATTGAATCTATAGGCAGTTAATTAATTTTGGTTCGCAAATATAAGAAAAATATGAATACTTGATAAAAGTAATTGTGTTGTCTTACGTTATTAATAATTTTAATGGGTAAGATCATAAATCAACACGATGGGTACATTAATCGTAAAGTTGATGTTCAGGCCTTTCATTTCTTTTCCGTGCAGGCCTTTTTTGTCAATCGGAAAAGCGTATCCTCCCGTTAAATCAATGAGTCCGAAAAGCGTTGCTCCGATCTTGGGCGCAACATATTTGGTTGTTACTTCTGCTCCGGCCAGAAAGTAATGCGAATGATAGAAGTCCACATTCCTTTCGAAGTTAATCAGGATATCTCCCTGAATTTTCGGCATAGCTGCAAATTTTCCGTTTGTAGCACCGAACAGTCCACCTGCTCCCAGCCTGAAAATCATGTCATCATTCTCCAGAAAGAGCAGCCTTCCGCCAATTTCTCCAAAACTCTGATTCTGGTAAACATAACCTGCGTGTACAAGTTTATGCATCGTCATCTGAGCTTTAGCAGAGACAGCCGTCATCATCATCAAAACACCAAGCAATAATCTCTTTTCCATAAAATTAGATGCGCACACGCCAACAAAGTTAAATAAAAAACTGCTCCGAATTCACTCCGAAGCAGTTGATTTTATTTTCGTTTATAAATTCCGAATTCTTTTTTGATGTCTTCTACACGGTCCAGTTTTTCCCAGGTAAAGAATTCAAGGTCGTTCACCACTTTTTCGTTGCTTTTCCCTTTATTGAAAACTTTGCTTCCGGTATAATGTTCGCGGCCCATGTGTCCGTAAGCTGCCGTCTCCTGATAAATTGGGTTTCTCAGCTTAAGGTTCTGCTCGATAGCATAAGGTCGGAGATCAAATAGATTCTGCACTCTTTTCGCAAGATCGCCGTCCGATAGTCCCACTTTGGATGTACCGTAGGTATTAACGAACAGTCCGCAAGGCTCTGCGACACCGATTGCATACGAAACCTGAACAAGGATTTCGTCGGCAACACCTGCAGCTACAAGGTTTTTTGCGATATGTCGCGTAGCATAAGCAGCACTTCTGTCTACTTTAGAAGGATCTTTTCCGGAGAATGCTCCTCCGCCGTGTGCACCTTTCCCACCGTAAGTGTCCACGATAATTTTTCTGCCTGTCAGTCCGGTATCACCGTGTGGTCCGCCGATGACGAATTTGCCGGTCGGATTGATGTGGAAGGTGATCTGGTCGTTAAACAGCTGCTGGATTTCCCGTTTTTGCTTTAATTTAACCTTCGGAATCAGGATTTCGATAATGTCCTTACGGATTTTCGCAGCCATCGCTTCATCGCTCCCGAATTCATCGTGCTGCGTGGAAACCACGATGGTATCGATGCGGATCGGTTTATGATCGTCCGAATATTCAATCGTTACCTGAGATTTAGCATCCGGTCTCAGATAAGAGATGGCGCCGTTTTCACGTCTCAGGTCAGAAAGTTCACGAAGAATTGCATGAGCCAAATCGAGCGCCAATGGCATATAATTGTCGGTTTCGTTGGTTGCATAACCGAACATCATTCCCTGATCTCCTGCTCCCTGCGAATTTGCGTGGTGTTCAAAATCGTCCACATCAACCTTTCGGTCAACACCCTGGTTGATATCCGGCGACTGCTCATGGATTGCAGAAATGACACCGCATGAATCACCATTGAACATATATTCCCCTTTTGTGTAGCCGATTCCGTTAATTACTTCGCGGGCAATGCTTTGCACATCGAGGTAGGCTTCAGATTTTACTTCACCTGCAAGAACAACCTGTCCGGTCGTCACCATGGTTTCACAGGCGACTTTGGAATCTTTGTCGTATGCAAGAAAGTTGTCTATAAGCGCGTCGGAAATCTGATCTGCTACTTTGTCAGGATGCCCTTCGGAAACTGATTCTGAAGTAAATAAATAGGACATATTCTTTTTGTTTTTTTTTTTAGTTAAAAAAATCGCGGAACGGCGGAAAAAGTAACAGGGAAACTAAAAGAATAGGCAGTTTTAGCATTTTTTTAGTCGAGGTTGCAATCAGTCAAATTTTTCCTCCGGTCTTAGCGACTGCAAATTTACTGCAGTTTTTTTGATTCTGCAAACTGCAGTTTGTCCTGTGTTTTCTTATTCCGGACGAATGTTGACGAAATCTTCGGGCGCTTTCGGAAAATTGAGAATTCCTTCTACCGACTTGCGGATGCACAGCCCAAGTTGGTCGATGATTCGCTGTTTGTAAGTCGGTTTATAATAGATAATGCTGACCTGACGGTAAGGAAAGGGCTTCTGAAACCGGTACAGTTTGTCTTTCTGGAAATCGTGCAGCTGTTCTGCTGCCAGTTCAGGGATAACACTGATTCCACCGACTTTGTCTACAATCTGTAATAGCGTGGCGATGTTTCCTGCTTTAAATTTGAGGTTGGACGGCTTCGCTGAATGCTCTCTGAGCTGGCAGATGTTTTCAAATTGAGTGCGAAGACAGTTTCCTTCTTCCAAAAGCCATACTTTTTCTACGTCGATTTCTTCAGGTTTAACGAAAGTCGCCTTGTGATCGTTGGTTTCTGAAGAATAAACCATGAGTTCTTCATTAAACAGTTCAT
>JAEWOM010000131.1 GCA_023399675.1 Bacteroidota bacterium | reverse complement strand
GGAATAAAAAAATTTCCGCGGATCCAGATCGACAGTTTCGATTTCCAGCTTTGGTTTTTCCCGACATCAAACTGTCCGCCTTTGAATTTTTCATTGGTTTTACTGAGTTTTTCAGCAAAACGATAAGGCTCCCAGATTTTGGTTCTGATAATCTTCAGATCTTCGGGAACTTCACTTTTCAGGCTTTCATCAGATATCGGGTAACTTGGATTTTCCGGAATGAAGACGGTCGGTTCCCAGCCGAATTCAGGGAGATATTTCGCGAATTTTAGCCAGCGCTGAACTCCGGGACCCCCTGCAGGCGGCCAATAGTACGTGATGATTAAAATCTTTTTCTGCGACATATTTCCGGCTTGAAAATTCTGACAGGTTCATCTTTTGGTGTATCAAACTACACACAACGCTTTACATTTCTGCAAGTTCATTCCGGTTTGGATTCCTGAAATAATAGAAATATAAGCCGGCAGCCGACAGGAGCAGGAAAAGCACGAAAGAAATGATTGAAAACACTTTACCTCGCGTGATTACTTCCGGTTCGAATGCCATGGTTACAGTATGTTTCCCCGCAGGAACATGAACTCCCCGCAGCAGATAATTTGCCTTGATATACGGTACTTCCTTTCCGTCAATCTGTACTTTCCAGCCTTTCGGATAATAAATTTCTGAAAATACAGCCAGTTGCGGCGTTTTGCTATCTGTGCGGTATTCCAGTGCATCAGCTTCATAACTTGTGAGCCTGATGTTAGCTGTAGAATCTGCAGCAATCGGTTTGGACGCGATATAATTGCGGTCTTCCGCACCTACTATTGCCGTTTTTTTGCTGTCGATTTCACCGATCAGTTTAATTTCTTCATTCGGATTTGCAGCGAACTTCACATCAGAAACCATCCACGCGTTGCCGTTAGCATATGGATTCGGAACTGCCTGCGGATTTTCCTGATCACCGAATATCATATACTTCGTATTCAGCATATTCAGAATTCGGGGGATTTTTACGGTATCTACATTGCTGAAGTAGTGGTTGATCAGATCATCATATCTTCTGAGTTTCACCGCGTGATAGCCGCCGACAGACGATTTGAAATAAGACGTGTTCGTCTCACCGAAAGGATTGATCGCCTGATTATAAATTCGGTAATGTCCGGGATCTTTTTCTGCAATGGTTTCGAGCGTTGCATTCACCTTCGCATTCATCAGTAAGCCCTGCAGTTCCATATTATCACCGACTTTTTCTATCACCAGATCATTAATCTCCGTCTGGAAAGGGTTTTCGGCCAGTGCGGCATCTACAAAATTCTCATTATTCAGATATCGTCTGTTAACGCTCCACAAATCGAAAATGCTGACAGCGCCAATGATGATCAGTGCTACATTTCGGCTGATTTTCTTTTTTAATGCAAAGTACAGAGCGGCAGCAGTTATTCCTACATAAAGAACAGCTTTTATGGCATCTGTACGGAACATTTTGTAACGTTCATCAGCAAGATAATCGAGAAGGTAGGGTGGAAGATAGGTTTTTTCACCGTCGGTGAGGAAGCCCAGAATAGATTTTCCGGCAACGATAAGAAGCAGTAACAGTCCTAATATGGCTGTGGTTACATACATCAGTTTTTTCTGACTGTTCTCTACAACCGGTTCGTGTTCCTTATTTTCTGCAGGTTGGGCATCATCTGTATTTTCAGTTTGATTTCCGGTTCTGAAAAAATGATAAAGACCGATAATCGCAATCAACGGAAACAGCAGCTCTACAACAACGAGAATGGAACTCGGTGCCCGGAATTTATTGTAAAACGGAACAAAATCAATAAAGAAATTGGACAGTGGCATAAAGTTGCTTCCCCATGCGAGCATTATCGTCAGAATTGATGCTCCCAGTATCCAGTAGCGGTATTTTTTCGGTGCGAAGAAAAATCCTAATATGGCGAGGAAAATAACCACTGCACCCTGATATGCAGGACCGGAAGTTCCCGGCTGTTCTCCCCAATAGGTCATACTTTGAAGTCCTCTGCCGATATTATCTACCTCAGCTTGCGATGAGGCATTGTTCTGAACGAGATCCCGGATTTCATTCATCATCTGTTCTCCTTCCTTTTCATTGCTGCCGCCACCCATCAGTCTCGGAATGAACAGGTTGAGTGTTTCCAGTTTTCCGTAACTCCACATCAGCATGCTTTCCCTTTCCATTCCGGATTTCTCATCGGACTGGGTTTCGGTATTCAGCAGTTGTTTTCCGCGAACCGTTTCCGTAACATATTCAGCGTTCGCCATGATGCGCTGGCTGTTCATCCCGACACCAATCACACAGGCCAATCCCACAATTCCTGTTGAAATCAGGAAGTGCTTCATCTTAATCTGCTTTTTTACAGCGCGAATCAGTTCAGACAGAAACAGAAAGCCGAGCCCGATAAAAAGATAATACGTCATCTGAGGATGGTTCGCAGCAATCTGCAGTCCCATAAAAAGCGTCGTGACGATGAACCCCCAGACATAATTCTTTCGCATATATACAAGCAGAATGCCCGCAAGTAGTGGAGCGAAATAGGCTATGGTATGCACTTTTCCGTTGTGTCCGGCAGCGATAATAATATAGAAATACGTCGACAGTCCGAAGAACAGTGCGCCGAGCAAAGCATATTTCCAGTTTCGTACAGTAACCATTCCCAGCAGGAAAAAACCTGAAAACAGCAGGAAAAAATAATTCACGGGTTTCGGCAGAAACATCAGCAGATTATCCACCTGCTTTATCCAGTCGCCACGAAATTGAGAACCCATTTGGTACGTTGGCATTCCGCCGAACATGGAATTGCTCCAGTATGTTTCTTTGCCATTTTCCGCACGGTAATCGAGCAGTTCTTTGGCGCCGCCTTTATATTGAATGATGTCGTGCTGAAAAAGCTGCTTTCCCGACATGACAGGATTAGCGTACAGAAAACCGATAATAACGAACAGCAGGAGAGATGCTGCGATAAAGATGAGGTTTCTGTTGTTCACCGGAATTTTCATGATGCTAAAGTTGATCTTTCTTTTCTTCCTTTACCTCATCGTAGTCCACCGTTTCAGCATCCCAGTTCACTTTCCGGTCGATTTTGTCGTTTCTGAAAGTGGTATTCTGCTGCTGCGTTGTCCGTTGGTGACCATACGTACGGTTTCCGAAAATACGGCGCAGCATGTTCCAGACGAAGTACGAAATGATGGTGGCGAGTACAACGAGAAGTATAAATTTCATAGAACTTTACGGGTTTACAATAACATTGGAAACCGTATTGTTGGACATGGTTTCTGTTTTCTTTCCGTCCGAAATCGATTCTTTCTGCACGGTGTTTACTTTGATGTTCTGAGACATGATCCAGCCCGTGTTCGAATCAAACTTCATCGTTCCGTTCTGTGTAAGTTCCGAACTCATGGAGTGCGTAATTCCCTGCTGTGTATTCTTGTCGGACTGCTTCGGAATTCCGCCGGTAATGGAAACTTCCATCGCTCCGTTTTCTACTTTCTGCAGCGTGTAATTTGTGGTGAGTTTCACTTTTCCGTCTCCGCTGGCGTCTTCTTTTGTCGACCATTTTTCACCGATTTTAACTCCTTTTGCCGGTAAAATCATCATGTTTTTGCTGAACTG
>JAEWOM010000088.1 GCA_023399675.1 Bacteroidota bacterium | reverse complement strand
CGGAAAAGGTTGGATGGCAGGATCTGTAAAAGGCGACATCAAAATAGCCGTTCCACCCCAGTTCAGAGAAAAACCATTGGCCGTGGAAAGAAAGTTGTCTACAACGAGGTAATAGGTTTCACCTGCAGTTACAGTAAGGTTGCTGCTCCATTGGCCTGCTACTCCGTTGGTGTTTGCACCGTTCGGATCATCAGCGTTGTTTCCGATACCTGTTGGTCCGTCTGCTCCGGAATAGTTACATCTGATTGGCGGTCCCAAAGTATTTCAGTTAACATTCGGTCCGTACACGGCAAAATCGTAATCATCCGTAAATACATTCGGATCAATCGTGAATTCCAGCGTTCCCCCCTGTGCAATGGTAAATGAATACCACACGGAGAAATTTTCATCGGACAGCAGACAGCCGCCCAAATCTTCCAGAACGTTCCCGGCATCTGTCGGCGTATAGGAAATTCCTGAATTTCCGCATACCGGAAGTGCTGTAATGCAGTCGGACTGTGAATAAAACAGCTGAGAAAAAATAACTGCAAATACGAGTAATAATTTTTTCATGATGGTTTATTTTGCTGTTTTACTGTTAAGTTTTGCTTTGTAATATGCTGCATCGGCAAGGCCCCAGTTCGGATCGATGCTGGATTTCGGCTGGAATTTCTTTAAAGCAGCCTCAGCATTCTGAAACTGAGTGTTTAAATCTTTTCCGGCAAGATGATGTCCCAAAGCATAGCTGAGTTCAGCGCGCATCAGTTCCATTCTCGGGTTATTCGGATCAATATTTTGTTTCAGATAGAGCATCTGCTTCGCTTCTTTGATCAGTTGCTCATTTTTACCGTTCGCTGAAATTTTCAGGATGTTGATATAGGCTTTCAGTACTCGGATTTCTGAGTTAGCAGGAATTAAATGCGATATACTCTGAAAGTTCCGTTCCGCACTCTTGATGCTGTTGGATGCAGCAACAGTGTTATTGTTTCTCAAGTAAATCTGTGCCTGTTTCAGACCTGCATACGTTGCATAATATGCCGGCTGCCATTGTGAAACATCCTGCGCCGGATCTTCAAAATACGTAATCAGAGAGCCGATTGATTCAGCGTTTTTCGCTTTCTCGATCTCTGAAATTTTCGCCTGAAATTCTTTATCTGACAGCGATTGTGCACCGATTAAGATGCCCGAACTAATCAGCAAGAACAGTAAAATTCTTTTCATTGGATGATTTTAATTAATCAAAACTACCATTTTTTATCAATGATTCCAACTAATCAGGCTAATTGTTGACGAATTGTACTGTTCTTTTAGTTAGTATTCCATTTGTCTCAATTTCTTATTGGTCGTTCCCACAATGATTCCCACCAGAAGAGTCAGACATCCGCCTACAACAACGGAACGAACAACGCCGAGCAACCTGGCCGCCACCCCGCTTTCAAACTGACCCAGTTCATTGCTGCTCATCACAAACATGGAATTTACACTCAGTACGCGGCCGCGGATATGTTCAGGAGTTTTCAGCTGTACAATCGTTCCCCTGATTACGACTGAAATACCGTCCAGCATACCGCTGAGTACAAGGAGAATGAAAGAAAGCCAGTACAGTTTGGAAAGTCCGAAGCCGATGATACACAAGCCGAATCCGATGACCACAGCGATCAGTATGCTGCCCTGATTTTTTCTTAACGGAATGAATCCGAGCGTGATAATGACAATCGTGGCGCCAATATCTGCCGCAGCATTTAACAGTCCGAAACCATCCGAACCCACCTTCAAAATGTCCGCAGCGAAAACCGGAATCATCGCAACTGCACCGCCGAAAAGTACCGCAAACATGTCGAGAAGAAGCGCTCCCAAAATTTCTTTAGTCTTGTAGATGTAATTTATTCCTTCCGAAAAACTCTGTCTTAAACCTGTTTTCTGACCGGTATTTTGCGATGGATGTGGAGAAAGGCGCCAGAAAAACAGTGAGGCGACAATCATGAGTCCGACAATAATCTGTAATGTCTGCGTAATTCCGAACCAATGGATGAAAAATCCGCCCAGCGCATGTCCGCTTACAGACGCGCTGAGAAATGCAGCCTGGTTGATGGTGATGGCGGAGGGAAGGCTTTCTAAACCGACAATTTTTGGAATCATCGTCGGAACAATGGGTCCGAGAAATGCACGGCAGATTCCCGTAAAAAAGATGATGCCGTAAATCAGCCAGGTGACTTCACGGTGTTCGAAAAAATCTGTACGCTGTTCAAAAAAGGCGATAAATGCGAGAATCCCGATCAGTAAAACATAGGCGTAATTGCAGATCAGCAGCAGCTTTTTTTTCTCTGTATTATCTATGACATGGCCCGCATACAGCGCGGAACTCACTGCAGGAATCACTTCCGAGAGACCAATCATCCCGATTGCCAGCGGATCTTTCGTAAGGTCGTAAATCCACCAACCGAGTAAGGTTGCCAGCATGCGGAAAGAAAGCACCAGAAGGAATCTTCCGCCCATCAGATTCCTGAATTCAGTAATTCTGAGGGTTTGCAGCGGTTTCTTCGAAATCATCATGCAAAGATAGAATTTATGTGCGTATACAGTTCAGATGAAATCCCTTTATTTTCTCAATGACTTTCATAGATGGAGCTGAGTAATTACAGGAAAATATTAGCGTAATCCCGTAATTTTTTCGTTACATTTTACTTCGTTTTTCGGCCTGTGTCAACAAAAAATTGCTTTCTTTTGTGCTATGAACTGGATTATTTTGATCATCGCAGGAATTTTTGAAACTGGTTTTGCAGCATGCCTCGGCAAGGCGCAGGAAACAGACGGTAAAGAAAGTCTTTTTTGGTGGGCCGGTTTCGGAGTCTGCCTTTTTATATCGATGTTTTTAATGTACAAAGCGATTTCTGTGGGCAGTAACCCGATACCGATCGGTACTGCTTATGCAGTCTGGACAGGCATTGGTGCTGTAGGAGCGGTACTCGCAGGAATTTTTTTCTTCAATGAACCGGCAACATTTTGGAGGATATTTTTTGTGTTTACTTTAATTGGTTCCGTTATCGGACTGAAATATTTATCATAAAAAAACCGGCATCGAAAGAAGCCGGTAATTTTTTTTCGGTGAGGATTCTTATTCGTTATCGGCACGGGAGGCACTCAGAATAATTGCTGCAACACCTACCACGCCGATTGCTCCGCCAATAATTGCGGTATTCGCTTTTTTGTTGTCTTTCACTTCAATCACATTGGTTTTTGCCAGTGCAATTCTGCTGGAGTCTTTCTTGCTGATATAGCCGATGATACTGTCGTTCTGAACATCGGTAAAGATCATTTTCTGACCTTTGGTGCTGTTCTTCAGCTTAAAGGTATACGTTCTCCCGGATAAAAGGTTGGAATAGTTATTCAGCGAAACATCATCGTTGTATTTCGTCGTAGCGCACGAAGAAAGCAGAAAGACCAATGCTAAAAAGAAAGATTTAGTGGATAGAGAAATTTTCATATCAGATTTTTTGTTGCTCAAATTTAAAAATTTTTTTCAATTGCGCTGCTATGCGGACTTTTCTGCGCTTATATTTTATGATTTTCAAGGAATGAAGCAATTTTTCGGTCGTTCGCAAGCCGCGGAATTTTATTCTGACCACCCAGTTTTCCTTCGGATTTGGCGTAGTTCAAAAATGAATTTTTCTCCAGTCGGCTTATAACAAGCGGCTTCAGGATTTTACCTTCAATCAGATCATCATAATAGCTGTTTCTGTCTCGCAGTTCCTGATCGAGTTTTGCAGAGAATTCAGCCAGATTTTCATGCTCTCTGTCGAATTCGACCAGCCATTCATGATAAGGAAGCCCGGAT
>JAEWOM010000080.1 GCA_023399675.1 Bacteroidota bacterium | reverse complement strand
CGGACATTTTCCATAGATAATCTGTGTAAAATTCAAGTTTGAAATATACAAAATAATCCCTCAACAGTATGCGTATTCACACATTATAAAGTAAAAATAATATAAATCATGTACCGCTATCAAAGCTGAGAAAAACTACTGAAAAACGCTTCTCTCATGATTCACAACCCGATACATGACTGCTGCGGTTTTATACGTTGACCGAAGTTTCGCTGCTACGAGATTTTAACTAAATTTAGGCGCTTGAAAACAATGAAAAAGAAGAATGAAGTTCTATCTCACCACTGATGAATCAGATTCGCGGCCGGTTTATTTAACCGGAACGTTCAATAAATGGGATCCGCGCGACGAAGCCTTTATCATGCAACTGCAGGAAGACGGCTCATATTTTCTGGAAATCCCGGACAAAAAACTGCGCGGTAAAATTGAATATAAATATACCAAAGGCGGTTGGGAAAGTGTAGAAATTGACCGACACGGAAATATCAGTTCCAACAGGAAAATCACGAAAGGTGCACAAAGTACAAATGATCACGTAGAACGATGGAGATTAAACTGGGGACCTTTTAAAGACGATTTTTTCCCTGAAATAGAACTCATTTCGGAAAGTTTTCTGATGCCTCAACTTAACAAGAGCCGCAAAGTCTGGGCGCTTCTTCCTCATAATTACCATAAGACGGATAAGACGTATCCTGTTCTGTATCTACATGACGCTCAGAATCTGTTTGATGAAAATGCCATTTTCGGTAACTGGGAAATTGATAAAAAAATGTCGATTCTCGCAGAATACGGCCGAGGCGATCTGATTATAATCGCCATTGAAAACGGCCATGGCGACCGTATCAATGAATATGTTCTCGATGCAGATTCTGTTGCTAAAAACGCTGAAGGCAAAAAATATGTTCGCTTTCTGGCCGATACGTTGAAACCTTATGTGGACAGTGTTTACCGCACCAAACCGGAGCGCGAATTTACGGGAATTGGCGGCTCTTCATTAGGTGGTTTGATCAGTATTTACAGTGGATTTCTGTATCCGGAAGTGTATTCCAAACTCATGATTTTTTCACCTTCGCTTTGGGTGAACCCCGACTATGATTTTCCGGTGATGAATTTCCGGAATCCTTATGACATCAAAATTTATATGTACGGCGGTGTAATCGAGGGATCGGAAATGACTGAAAGAATGCTGGAATTTGAAAGCCGTATGCAGTCGACTGACAAATATTCCGTTCAGTTCAGTTTTAAAATGAGCATTAATCCGGAAGGAAGACATCAGGAATTCTACTGGTCACAGGAATTTCCGCGTGCTATAGAATGGCTGTTCTTTGATACGCAGGAAGATCCAAAAGCCCTTGCTGAAAAAGCGGTCATAGAGAAAAACGAGACAACCGAAATCTGAAATTAAGACATACTTTAATTCAACATTATAACCAACCTTATGAAAATAAACCGACTTCAAAAACAGGTCATTCAACAGAAATTCCTATTCTATTCCGAAGCACAGTGGAGCAAAGCAAAACCGGAATTTAACCCGGAAGTCGCATCGTTTTTCGAGGCAAAAAGCGGTGAAGTTTTCATTACGTTTGAGGATGGGCAGCCGGTTTTTCTTATCGGCACCGGTGATAAAACAAAACCATTCCAGCTGCAGCAGACGGCAAGCAAATTTGCTCGGGAATACCGTAAAAAAATCAAACAAACACCTACATCTGTTAATTCGAATGAATTTAACAGCGAAGAACTTCAGGCGCTGATCACGGGTTTACTTTTGGGAACGTACGACTATCCTTTCAAAAAGGAGCATGTTTTTTTTGATAAGAAGTTTGAGCTGATTCTGGATCTTGATGCTTCCATGATAAAAGAAATGAAGCGTCGAGCGCCTTCCATCGCTGAAGGACAGTTTGCCTGTATGGAATGGCTGAACAAACCGCAGAACTTTAAACGGGTTAATCACCTCCTGACCTTCTTACAGTCCACAGCCGAAAAATATCAACTCAAAATGACGGTACTGGACCGTAAAAAATCTGAAAAAGCAGGTCTCGGTGCTTTTCTTAGTGTAAATCAGGGAAGTTCACAGGACGCTGCATTTACGGTACTTGAATACAACTGCGGAAAGAAAAATGCAAAAACCGTCGGCCTAGTCGGAAAGTGTGTTTTGTTTGACACCGGTGGTATTTCCATAAAACCGTCCGATAATCTGCATTATATGAAATCCGACATGGGTGGCGCAACTGCAGTCATCGGGACACTTATCGCAGCTGTCGAAATGAAACTGCCTGTTAACATAACCGCTATTCTCCCGATCACCGATAACGCGGTTTCCAATACGGCTTCGATCCCGAGTGATGTAGTTACTGCATACAACGGAAAAACCATCGAAGTACTGAATACCGATGCAGAAGGCCGAATGACTTTGGCAGATGGCCTCTCCTATCTGGCAAAAAATTATGAAACCGACAGTATGATCGACCTTGCAACGCTTACCGGAAGTTCGGTACGCATGTTTGGAAATACCTGCGGCGCGTTATTTTCGAATGATGGGAAACTGTCCGACCAACTGCAGAAAGCGGGTGACCGTACAAATGAACGGCTCTGGAACATGCCGCTGTGGGATGTCTGGAAAGAAGAATTCACGTCTGACGTTGCCGATTTCAAGAACATTTCACTGAAACCCGTCGGAGACTGCATCGTTGCGGCAAAATTCCTCGAGCAGTTCATTGAAGGACACAAATCGTGGGCACACCTGGATATTGCAGGTGTTGCATTCGGAAATACGATTTATTCAAAAGAAAAAGCGGCTACCGGATACGGCGTGCAACTGCTGATCGATTTTCTTGAAAATTTTTCATAAAATATTCCTCTGTTACAAAAAATCTGTGTATTATTGAAATGGCTTTCTCTAATAAACACCATTTTTAAAGAAAAGGTATATTATTACAAAATTTTCCGGTGTTTTACTGCCAAGAAACCAACTAATCTGATAATTTACAGATATGAATGCGAAAACGATAGTTTGTATTTCCTGCTATTATAAGGGCTATGATTTTATGGAAGAGCTCAGTGCGCGGGGAAACAGGGTGATTCTGATTACAAGTGATTCTCTCAAAAATAAAAACTGGCCGTGGCACGCGATCAGCGATGTCTACTACATGTCTGAAGAAAAACCTTCAGTGTGGAATCTGAAACATCTGGAGCAGGGCTTCAGTTTTCTGCTGCAAAAAACCAAGGTAGATGCCGTTATTGCACTGGATGATTATGACGTGGAGAAAGCGGCAATGATCAGAGAGTCTTTCAGAATTCCGGGAATGGGACAGACGACTCACCGTTATTTCCGCGATAAACTGGCGATGCGGCAGAAAGCCAAAGACTGCGGCATTGAAGTTCCCGAATTCACCGCCATTTTCAACGATGAAACGGTGAATGAATTTGCCGACAGAATTCCGGCTCCATGGGTGCTAAAGCCACGTTCAGAAGCGTCGGCGACGGGAATAAAAAAAATCAACAGCAAAGAAGTACTCTGGGATGCTATAAAAAAATTGGGTGAAGAAAGACATCTGTTTCTGCTTGAAAGCTTTAAACCGGGCGATGTCTATCATGTGGACAGCCTTACCTACAACGGACAAATTGTATTTACCTCTGCTTCCATGTATCTGGCTCCGCCTATGCAGGTTTCTCACGACGGGGGTGTTTTCCGCACGCGTACACTTGAACGGTCTTCGGAAGATTTTAGAAAGCTGGAAGCACTCAACAGACAGCTGCTTACCGATTTCGGACTGAAAAACGGAGCTAACCATACAGAATTTATCAAAGGTAAAGAAGACGGCAAATGGTATTTCCTTGAAACGTCTTCGAGAGTCGGCGGTGCCCATATTCCTGATCTCGTGGAAGCATCAACCGGAATAAATATCTGGCGTGAATGGGCCAAAATGGAAGACGACATGCTTCATGGCAATAAATATGAAATCGGACAGCCCTCCGATTACGCCGCCGGTCTGCTCGTCGCACTGGCCAATTCGAAAAATCCGGACTACTCGCTCATGGAGCAGGAAGATGTGGTAAAATTCCTGCCTATTGATAATCATGTCGGCGTGGTGTACCGATGCAGTACCGCACAGCAGTTGCTGGACAGGCTCAATGCTGCGACGGAACAGGTACAGCAGAATTTCCTTTCTGTGATACCGCCGAAGGACAAACCATCTGCGTAAGATCATAAAATTATTCACATCATAATAAACTGGAATTACGTAACTTTAGCTAACGGTTTTCAGTTATCATTCCGGTAAGATAAAATACTAAATATGCCTCAGGTAAAGCACACGGATTATTACTCCCATATTCTGGGTATGAACGTTCCGGTTGAAGTGACAGGTCATTACGGATATCCTGTATTGATGTTTCCTACTTCACAGGGAAATTACACCCAAAACCATGATTTCAAACTCAACGAAAGCATCAGTTGGTTTGTTGATCAGGGCAAGGTAAAACTGTATAATATCCAGACAATTGACAAGCTGAGTCTGTACGATAAAAATATCCATCCTTCCCAAAGAATCCGGAATTACGAACTATGGATTCAGTTTTTGGTGCAGGAATTCATTCCGTTTATCCAGCGCATGCACAGAACACACCGCGTAGCCGTTGCAGGTGCCAGTTTTGGCGGATATCATGCTGCAAACCTGGCTTTCAGATTTCCGGATCTGGTATCGCACATGTTTTGTCTGAGTGGAGCATTCACCATCAGAAATTTTATGGACGGATACAGCGACGACCATGTCTATTTCAACTGTCCGAGAGAATTTGTACCGAACGATACCGGATGGAAATACAAACATATGCATATCGTCCTTAGCACTTCCGACCAGGATATATGTCTGGATCAGACAAAAGAAATGGCCGGAATTCTGGGAGCAAAAGGAATTAATCACTGGTACGATGAGCAAAAATGGATCAGCCACGACTGGCCGCTCTGGCGAATGGTGTTCCCCATGTTCATCGGAAGATTTTTTTCATAGAAAAACACAAATCAATAACAAACATTTAAAAATCAAATAATATGGCAAAGAAAGTAGGTATTCTGTTCGGGATGGAAGACACATTTCCGTGGGAATTCATCAACAAAGTTAACGAACTTGGAAAAGGTGAAGTGATTGCAGAACCTGTAAAAATAGACAAGCTGGAGCAGGGAGCAGATTATGGATATGCGGTGATCATCGACCGTATTTCACAGGATGTCCCTTTTTACCGTGCATACCTGAAAAACGCAGCCTGCTGCGGAACGTATGTTATCAACAATCCCTTCTGGTGGAGTGCTGATGAAAAATTCTTCAACAATTGCCTGATGAGCAAAATCGGAATTCCACTGCCGAAAACCGTGTTGCTTCCTTCGCATCAGCGTCCTGCAAATACGCAGGAAACGTCATTCAGAAACATGGAATTTCCACTGGATTGGGAATACATTTTTGATTATGTAGGCTTTCCATGCTACATGAAACCGCACGACGGCGGCGGCTGGAGAAATGTTTACCAGTGTACAAGCCCTGAAGATCTGTGGAACAAACTAAGCGAAACCGAAGAACTGGTGATGATGGTTCAGGAAGAAATCGTATTCGAAGATTATTACCGCGTTTACTGTCTCGGAAAAAAATATGTTCACATCATGCCGTACGAGCCCAGGAATCCGCATCATCTGCGCTATGCTACGGAGCATAAAACACAGGGTGCAGAAAGAGAAAAACTGCTGAAAACGATTAAGGACTACACCATCAAGATGAATGAAGCCCTGGGCTATGACTTCAATACGGTGGAATTTGCGGTGCGCGACGGAATTCCGTACGCAATCGATTTCTGTAATCCGGCACCGGATGCCGACAGAAACTCAGTCGGGGAAGAAAATTTCCAGTGGATCATCGAGCATGCTGCTAAACTCGCAATTGAAAAAGCAAAAGAACACAAACCGGGCAAAACCAATATTTCATGGGGTAACTTTGTTACCGATGGTTTGAAATAACCGCTTATCTGCAAATCGCCGGCAGACAGAGAACTGAACTGCCGGCAGATTTCAGATGAACCTACAAAAACACAACATTATGCATACATTTACCATTGGGGTAGAGGAAGAATACCAGATTATTGATGCGGAAAGCCGCGATCTTGTTTCCCACGTCTCGAAAATTATTGAAGGGGGCAAAGCAACCTTGGAAGAGCATCTGAAACATGAGATGCATGAAAGCGTCATCGAAATGGAAACCGGAATCTGCCAGAATATCAAGCAGGCTAAAGAAGAACTTTACATGCTTCGCCAGAAACTCATTGCTATTTCTCATGAACAGGGTTTACGGGTTTCAGGTGGCGGAACCCATCCTTTTTCTCACTGGAAAACCAGCAAAATCACCGCTGCAGACCGCTACGATAAAATTGTAGATGATATGGGCGATGTTGCGCGGGGAAATCTGATTTTCGGACTTCACGTTCACATCGGAATTCCAAACCGCGAAGAAGGCGTGCGTATTCAGAATGTGATGCGTTATTTTCTGCCGCATATTTATGCATTATCTACCAATTCTCCATTTTGGATTGGCAGAAAAACAGGTTTCAAATCGTACCGTCAGGAAGTTTTTGTTAAATTTCCACGTACCGGGATTCCGAGCTATTTTAACAGCGTTTCTGAATTCGATGAATATATCAATGTCCTGATCAAAACCGGAACCATCGACAATGCGAAAAAAATCTGGTGGGATCTGCGTGTGCATCCATTTTACCCGACCATCGAATTCCGTATCTGCGATATGCCGCTCAGAATCGATGAAACGGTTTGTCTTGCAGCAATAATGCAGGCACTGACGGCTAAAATTTACAGACTGCATCAGCAGAATCTTACCTTCAGAAGCTACCGCAGACTATTAATAAATGAAAATAAATGGCGTGCATCCAAAGACGGAATCAACGCCAATCTCATTGATTTCGGTAAAGAGGAAAGTGTTCCGTATCGTCAGTTACTGGAAGAGCTTTTGATTTTTATCGATGATGTTGTGGATGAACTTGGCAGTCGGGAAGAAATAAATTATGTATGGACGATGCTGGAGCGCGGAACCGGTGCCGACAGACAACTGCGTGTTTATGAAGAAACCAACGATCTGAAGGCGGTGGTTGATTATATGATCGCTGAAACAGAGTATGGCATAACACACTTCAACGAATGATTTAAGTTGAAATTCGTAATTTTGCGTTTGCAATTTTTTCAAAGCTGATTATGAAGAAAATCCGACTCGCGCTGCTGGACATGAATAATAACCATCTCAACCAGGGGATGCGTAACATTACTGAAATTTCTCAGGTTTTTCAGGAAGAGAGCGATGATACTGTTGAAATCAGGATTTTTGATGTGCGGTTTAAGAATCAGATGCCGAATATTGAAGATTTCGATATTTTCATTTCTTCGGGAGGTCCTGGAAATCCGCATCGCGAAGGATACGAATGGGAACCCAGATTTGCTGAATTTCTGGACGGCATTTACGAACATAATAAAACTTCTGAAAACAAAAAATTTCTCTTCCTTGTCTGCCACTCCTTTCAGTGGGCGTGCATTCACTGGAAGCTCGGAAATATCTGCAAGCGTAAATCGTATTCCTTTGGTGTAATGCCAATTCACAAAACTGAAGTTGGTGAACAGGATTTTCTGTTGAAGAATCTTCCTGAGCCGTTTTTCGGTGTTGATTCCAGAGCGTATCAGTTCATCGAACCGAATCAGCAAACACTTGATCAGTTGGGAATGAAGATCGTAGCACTGGAAAAAATGAGACCGCATATTCACCTGGAAAGAGCTGTTATGGCGATTCGCTTTTCAGACGAAATTTTCGGTACGCAGTTTCATCCTGAAGCAGATCCGGAAGGGATGATGAAGAATCTTGAAGATGAAAAATACCGTAATGCGATGATCGAAAATTACGGGCTTGCCAAATACCTGGAAACCATTGACCGCCTGAATGATGAAGACAAAATTGTTCTGACGCAGGCACAGATTTTACCAAGATTTCTGCAGCATGCCGGTGAACAGGTTGCCAGAGCAGCTGTGATGGCATAAATCACAGATTACGGTAAGCTGATTAAAATTTCCGGAAACTTTAAATATTGGTATTCAGTTGATTAAGATTTTGCTGAACAGCACATCACTTAACCACTGAAATACCCGGCTACCGATCTCATATCTAATTAAAAAAACTACACATGATTTCACAATACAGAGATAGATTCAATGCTGAATTTTCCGCAGAAAAATATGCCACTGTCCTTAAAATTCTGCAGAAAAAAGGCCGTACGCGTCCTCTTTTTCGGGTTTCTGAAAGTCCGGTATTCCTGACAAAAGAATTTCAGAAAAATCTGTACGGTGCATGTGAAAGCATCATCACGCAGATTAAAGAGATGAGAGATGCAGATCTTTCTGAAGCGATTCCGGTCCGATACAATGTTCCTAAAGACACAAAACAGCCTCACTTCTTCACGATCGATTTCGGAATCTGTCAGGATGAAAACGGCAATGTGGTACCACAACTCATTGAGCTTCAGGCATTCCCCACGCTTTACGGTTTCCAGAAAGAACTTCAGAATACGTTGTGCGAAGTGTATCCTTTTCTGGATGCCCTGAAACCGAAAATTTCAGATGCCGATTATTATGAGAAGCTCAGAAAACTGATTGTCGGAGATGAAAAGCCGGAGAATGTAATTCTGCTGGAGATCCGTCCGCACGAACAGAAAACCAATATCGATTTTTATATCATTGAACAGAAGCTCGGCGTAAAACCGGTCTGTCTGTCAGAAGTCATGCAGGAAGGACGCAAACTGTATTACGACAACAACGGTACAAAAACCGAGATAAAAAGAATTTATAATCGCGTTATTTTTGATGAACTCGATGCAGTACAGAATTTCGTTCCGGGATTTGATTTCCGGGAAGATCTCGATGTTAAATGGATAACACATCCGAACTGGTTCTTTAAAATATCGAAATTCATTCTGCCGAAACTCAACCATGAGTTCGTGCCGAAAAGTTATTTTCTCGATGATTTCCCGGCGGATGAAAATCCGGCAGATTACGTTCTGAAACCGTTATTTTCATTTGCAGGTGCCGGCGTAAACCTGAATCCTACCAGGGAAGATTTTGAAGCAATAGAAGACCGCAGCAATTATATATTACAGAAAAAGGTAACGTATGCACCCCTGTTTAGGGATATCAACGGCGATTTTTCCAAATCAGAAATCCGCCTGCTATATATCTGGCAGGAAGATCAGGACAGACCGGAACTGATGGAGCATTTGGTTCGTATGACGAAAGTAGCGATGGTTAATGTAGATTTCAATACCAAAGATGCGATTTGGATCGGTGGGTCCACGGCATTTTTTGCTGAAGATTAATTTGGATATGATCATCAAAAAAGCCCTGCAAATCGTTGCAGGGCTTTTCTGTTACTGTTCATCTGGAGTTCATTCAGCGAGAATGATACCTTTGTTGTGGTTGAATTCAATGACTCCACTTCTTACTTTGAATGAAAAGATACTTTCTCTTTCTTTTTCGCGTACAAATTTCGATTCGTACTGCTCATCAATCTGATCCGTAAATAATTTGATCTTTCCGTTCACGAGTGATGCAACGATAGCTGCGTGGTCTTTCTTAATATGGAAATCACCGTTTTTTCCGGGAAGCAGTACTGACTTTACTTCACCTTCAAAAATCACACTTTCAGGAGTTAGAATTTTTATGTTCATATTTTTAGACTTAAAGAGTAAAGAGAAAAGAAAAAAGAGAATTATTTACTCTTTTTTCTTTATTCTATTTTCTATTTACGCGTTTTCACCAAGCATTTTCTGTCCGTGCTCGATCGCTTCTTCGATGGTTCCTTTCAGGTTGAAAGCTGCTTCCGGATACTGATCCAGTTCACCGTCGATAATCATGTTAAATCCATTGATAGTATCTTTGATGTCTACCAAAGCTCCCGGAATACCTGTAAACTGCTCCGCTACGTGGAAAGGCTGAGAAAGGAATCTCTGTACT
>JAEWOM010000027.1 GCA_023399675.1 Bacteroidota bacterium | reverse complement strand
TCAGATGAATGATAAAAAAATGGTGGATGAAAGCGAGGAAGATGAATTCATCGCGATTGTCAATTATTCTATCATTGCACTGATTCAGCTGGAAATAGGTATGAGTGAAAATCTGGACAGCAATCCTGCCGAAATTCTCGAACTGTACGATAAATATGCAACAGAAGCGAGACAACTCATGGAGAAAAAAAACCACGATTACGGCGAAGCATGGCGCGATATGCGTATTTCATCCATTACCGATCTGATTTACCAGAAAGTACTTCGCACGAAACAGATTGAGGACAACGGCGGCAAAACGCTGGTATCCGAAGGATGTGAAGGAAATTATTTCGACATGCTCAATTATGCGGTTTTCTGCCTGATCAAATTTTCGGAGCAAAAAAATGAAACGGTTACAAAGCTGGTTTAAGTTTTGAACAAGATTATTATAAACACGTACGGCAAGCCTAAAATCAATAATAAACATTCAGTACGCCGATGACATCCATCAAAAACGCGGAATCTATATCTACCCTCACCATTTACTAAATAACACATGAAAGAAATACTTAGAATCATCGTTGCTTTGATCTTCATTGTGTCAGGTTTTGTAAAAGCGGTTGACGCTCGGGGGTTTTCATTTAAACTGGAAGAATATTTCTCGCCGGCAGTCTTCAATATTCCGGCGTTGGAAGCGCTTGCACTTCCACTGGCCATAATTGTCGTTGCGCTGGAGATTATTCTGGGCTTGTTTTTACTTTTTAAAATCAGGTTAAAATTCACGTTGCTGTCGTTAATTGCTTTATGTATCTTTTTCGGATTTCTGACGTTTTATTCAGCCTATTTCAATAAAGTAACCGATTGCGGCTGTTTCGGTGATGCCATCAAATTCACACCATGGCAGAGTTTCATCAAAGACCTGATTATTCTTGTCGTGCTCATTATCCTTCATTTTATGTATCAGCGAACAGCTTTTGATGAGGATAAAAAACCGACAAAACTGACCTGGAGTGCATTTGCCGTTCTGACAGGTATTTTCAGTACGATTCTGATTTTGGGACTGCAGCAGGAACCGCTTATCGATTTCCGCGACTATAAAATAGGTGCCGATATGAATGAAGAACGTCGGAAAATCGGTCAGGACCCTTCGGAGTACAAAACGTTCTATGTTCTGAAAAACCAAAAGACCAATGAGGAGAAAAAAGTTAATCAGGATGAATACGTAAATGACAAAACGCTGTGGCAGGAAGGTACGCCGTGGAAAATTCAGTCCGACAAAACCACTTCGGAAATGGTGAAACAGGGGTACAAATCGGAGATCATAAGATTCCGCCTCGAAGATCTGCACGGAAATGATGTTGCAGCACAGGTGCTGGCAGCACCGGAAGCCACACTGCTGTTCAGTTACGATCCGGCAAAACTTTCAGCACAGGAACTTACACAGGCAGAAAATTCGGTAAATAAAAACGGTAAAGTTTTCGGGGTATCCACCTCCAAAACGACGTTTAAAACCATTCCGAATCTCACGATGGACAAAACAGCGATGAAAACCATTGCCAGAAGCAACCCGTTTGTACTTGTACTGAAAAACGGAAAAATTGTTGACAAGTACCCGGCAAAGAATTATTATAATTAAATTTGCAGAAGCAGGTCTGAAAAATCAGGAATGCTGCACAAAAAACCGCATTTAAAAAAAATTAAAGTATGCAAAAATCCAACAAATCAATCGCAGGTTATCATCTGCTCATGATCTTGTCTTCTGTTGACGGTGAGTTCTCTGCAGAAGAAGGCATGAAAATACAGGAATATCTGGCTGAAGAGTTTCCTTTCAGGATGAATCTGGATAACGAGCTGGATGCTATTGCATCTCTGAAACAGGAAGAATGGAAAGATCATTTCGAATTTCACGCGCACTGTTTCCTGGATGATTCTGAAGAATATGAACGTCAGAATTTTGTGCAGTTTGCCAAATCCCTTATCAAAGCTGATGAAGAAGTGAGCGACGACGAGCACCGTTTCTATCATCTGCTGAAAAACATCTGGAAACTCAACTAAGACAGAAATAATCACCTTGATACTATGAGAAGAAATATCGTAGCCGGCAACTGGAAAATGAACAAGAATTTTACAGAAGCCCAACAACTGATACAGGAACTGAAAGATTACAAGGCAGGTAATGCTGCGAACTGCGAAGTATGGATTGCACCGCCTGCACTTTATCTTACCACTGCGGTGGAAATGCTGAACGATGGCGTTTTCGCACAGGAAATCAGTGAACATGAAAGCGGTGCCTATACCGGCGAAATTTCAGCAGATATGCTGAAAAGCATTAATGCAACAGGTTCCATCATCGGGCACAGTGAAAGAAGACAGTATCACGGTGAAACCGACAGCCACTGCAACAGAAAAGTAAAAATTGCTTTGGACAAAGGTTTGATCCCGATTTGCTGCAACGGTGAAACTCTGGAGCAGAGAAAAGCCGGAAAGCATCTCGAAGTGGTAAAAAACCAGACAGAAGTTGCCCTATTCACGCTTTCAGCAGAGGAAATTAAAAAGGTAGTCATTGCTTATGAACCGGTTTGGGCGATCGGAACAGGAGAAACGGCAACTCCGGAGCAGGCACAGGAAATCCATGCATACATCAGAAAACTGATTTCAAATAAATACGGACAGGAAGTCGCAGATGAGATTTCCATTCTATACGGTGGTTCTGTAAAACCGGATAACGCCCGTGAAATTTTTTCGCAGCCTGATATCGACGGTGGTCTGATCGGTGGTGCAGCCCTGAAAATCGAAGATTTCAGCAAAATTATCGAAGCGTTCAGCTAAGAAATTTTAACAAAAACTATTCAGAATCTGTCTCACAAATGAGGCAGATTTTTTTTGAACCGGAACAAACGAGAGATCAAATTTTTTCGTAGGTTCATTACCCAAACGCGACACAAAAAAAGCCGTTCCACAAATCGTGGCAGACGGCTTCTTCATTTGTTCTCAGCTTCGGTGCAGCAACTTTTCTCTTGTAGCTGCGCAACTTCTGCTTTTTTCGATATTTTTTCCGCTAATCTTTCTTTCTTTCCAGAACTTCATCCACCATTCCATAAGATTTCGCTTCCTCGGAAGTCATCCAGTAGTCACGGTCTGAAGCTTTTTCAACCCAGTCAAAGGTTTGTCCGGAATGCAGTGAAATAATGTCGTACAGTTCTTTTTTCAGTTTCAGCATTTCGCGAAGATTAATTTCCATGTCGGAAGCTACACCCTGCGCACCGCCACTCGGCTGGTGAATCATCACACGGGAATGCTTCAAAGCTGAACGTTTCCCTTTTTCACCTGCAACAAGTAGTACAGCACCCATGGAAGCGGCCATACCTGTACAGATTGTGGCTACGTCGGGTTTAATGATCTGCATCGTATCATAAATTACAAGTCCGGCATAGACGCTGCCTCCCGGCGAATTGATATAAATCTGAATATCTTTGGCAGGATCAGCACTTTCCAGAAAAAGCAGCTGTGCTGTTACGATGTTGGCTACCTGATCGTCGATACCGGTTCCGAGAAATATGATGCGGTCCATCATCAGCCGCGAAAACACGTCCATTTGCGCTACATTCATCCTTCTTTCCTCCATAATATACGGAGTCAGGTTCGTCGGATTGAATGTTTCCATATACTGGTCGGTTGCCAAACCGCTGTTTCCCATGTGTTTTACAGAAAAATCTCTGAAATCTTTTTTAATATCCATATTGTCTTTTGTTGATTATCTAAATGTTACTTTACGGCTGCAAATCTTCATGAACAGTTTCACTGCCGGTTTCCGAATCTTTTTTCGCAAAAACTGTTCCTCTTTATATACTAGTCAAATTGTCATAAAATTCGGTACAGTTCGGCATCCATTTCTTTCCGCAGATGGTTCAATTTCTGAATTTTCTGATAAATGGCGCTGTTGTCGGCTTCACTTTTTAATTCATCCATAATCTCCGCAATCATTTTCATTACAAATTCCCGTTTATGGCGAATCATGGTATCTGAAATTATTTTAGGCAGAACATCTTCTTCTTTGCTGAAATAAATGTTGTGCTTTTCCCAGTTGCTGTTTTCATGCGGCTCAATCAGTGCATTGGCCACAATCTCTGCAACATCCTCATTCATCAGTCTGGAAAAAAAAGAACCCGATCTCAGTTCATTCTGCTGCAGACCTTCTTTCATTTCCTGTACAATTCTGTCATTCAGGGCAAGCTGCATTTCATAGCCGTCTTCGCCAAAATGTGCGAGGATTTCTTCTATGACGGTAATTTTGTAGCTTTCGCCTTCTTCATTTTCGCGGTTCAGAATTCTGTCACCATATTTGATCATGAGCTCCACCAGTTTTTCTTCCAGAATGATTAACGGACTCACGCTGATGACCGGTTCCGTCACCACTTCCAGTTTGCCTACCGCTTCGTTTTTCTGTTTTACTGCGTTATTCTGCTGTAGCTGTTTCTGAACATTCAGTTCGTTAAAAAGCGACTGCTCCGAAAGCCCGAACTTCGAGGAAACTTCCTTCAGATAAATTTCCTGTTTCAGTGCATTGTTCACCGAAGCAACAGATTTCACAATGTCGCGAATAGCTTCCGCTTTTCGAATCGGATCTGAACCCGCGTCTTTTAACAGGATTTCAGCCTTGAAATCGATGAAATCCTTTGCTTCAGAACTGATATACTCTTCAACATAATCACGCGGATGTTTCCGGGAAAAACTGTCGGGATCATCACCATCCGGGAACAGCACAATTCTGATATTCATTCCCTCACTCAGCAGCATATCGATACTTCGGAAACTCGCTTTAATTCCGGCCGCATCACCATCGAAAAGAATGGTTACATTTTCCGTGAATCTCTTGATCTGTTTGATCTGTTCAACGGTGAGTGATGTTCCGGAACTCGACACAACATGTTCAATTCCGGCCTGATGCAGCGCAATAACATCCATATACCCTTCAACCAAAAGGCAAAGGTCGTTACGCGAAATAGCCTGCTTACTTTGGTTGAGGCCGTATAAAACCTGCGATTTATGGTAAATATCCGTCTCCGGAGAATTGAGATATTTGGCTGTTTTTACGTTATTCTTTAAAATTCTGGCACCAAATCCCAGCACCCTGCCCGAAATACTGTGAATCGGAAAAATAACCCTTTCCCGAAAGCGGTCAATTCCATTCGGTGCGTTTTCCGGAAAAATAGACAGTCCCGATTTTTCCAGAATGTCTTTCTGATAGCCTTTCTCCAGAGCATACTCCGTAAACGCATTTTTCTTTTCCGGTGAATACCCGATCTGAAATTTTTTGATGATTTCCTGCTTAAGCTCACGTTCCTGCAGGTAGGACAGCGCAATCTCCTGACCTTCTTCTGTGTCGTGCAGCTGTTCCTGAAAAAAGTTAGCGGCTACTTCATGAATTTTAAACAGAAGATCCTTTTCCGTCTGCGCGGCTTTTTCCTCTTCGGTTTGAATTAACTGTGATTCTTCGATCTCAATACCGTATTTTTTTGCAGCATGCCGTAAGGCTTCCGGATAGGTAAACCCTTCGATTTCCATCAGAAACGAAATCGCCGTTCCGCCTTTTCCGGTTGAAAAATCCTTCCAAATCTGCTTTGAGGGAGACACGACAAAACTCGGCGTTCTTTCATCCTGAAACGGGCTCAGACCTTTAAGATTGGATCCTGCCCTTCTCAGCTGAACATATTCGCCGATAATTTCTTCCACACGGATTACTGAAAATATCCTGTCGATGGTTGATTTGGAAATCATTCTGTAAAAATAGGCAATTAAGTTATTCTTCAAACGTTAATTACCAATGCAGCTGTACAATTATTAACTATTTTTGAATCCTGATTTACGAAGCGTGAACCGATTAACAGCCCTTTTTCTCCTGTTTGCAGCCTGCAGTTTCTGTTATGGCAGAATTGACGGCATGATCATTAAAACTACCGACAGTTCTTATGAAGACCGCTGGCACAAAACCTTGGGTGAAAACGTACCGAGAATTGCCGGCACCGACAAAATTTTCAAAGGGCAGAAACTGTTCATCGGCGTGGCAGTGC
>JAEWOM010000084.1 GCA_023399675.1 Bacteroidota bacterium | reverse complement strand
GTTCAGGATGCGTACTATCCGGTAATTCTTCTTTCTTTAGTCTTTACTCTTTTCTCTTTCCTCTTTCCTCTTGGCTCTTGGCTCTTTTTACTTGCCTCTTTTTACCTGGCTCTTAAATTTTAATTCGCTTCCGCGAGTCTTTTCAGGTTGTTGAGTCCTTCTTCGTAATCTTTACCAATCATTTCGTCCAGATTCCAGATGAGTTTGGTGAATGTCCAGAGATAAGGAATCTCATTCGAGAAAGTCCAGGTTGCCTTGCTGCCGCTTCCTTCCGGAACGACTTTTACCGTGGCAAAATTCTCACTTTCGTATGGAGTAAGGAAAACGATTTTCGTGTCAATCTGCCTGTTTTGATGGTCGACCTTCAGTACTTCCTGATAGCCTTTTCCTGCTTCTTCATTTCCTTCCCAGGAATTTTTTTCTCCGGGCTGACCGGTAGTTCCGGTCCACACTTTCTTCATATCCGGATCCAGTTTGCTCCACGGAGACCAGGTATCCATCGCTTTCAAAGAACTGGTGTGCGACCACACTTTTTCCGGAGTGGCGTTAATACTTACCGTCCTTTCGAACTGGTTCTTTCCGTCGACAATTGCCGAAACAAGCAGTACCAAAGCAATAAGTCCAATGACAAAAAAGAGAATATTTTTTAAGATTTTCATAACCGTTCAAAATTCTTATAAATTCAAAAAATCAATTCCATTCTGATATTTCCACGTTCACAAGGAATATCTTCTCTAATCGGGACCTCGCGAAAACCGTACTTTTCATACATTGTGATAGCCAGAATCAGAATTCGGTTGGAAGTGAGAACAATTTTTTCTGCGCCTAACTTCTTAGCTTCAGCCATACAGCGGTCCATCAGCAGATTACCGACTCCTTTTCCTTTGCTGTCCTCAGTAACTGCCATTTTTGCCAGATCGAATCGGTCGCTTTCTTTCAGCAGAGAAGCAGTTCCGAAAATTCTGTCACCTTCTTTCGCGAAGAAAATCTTTCCGTCCTTTTCCAGAATCTCTGTTTCAGGATTGGAAAGTTGCTGCTCATCGAAAGGCTCCACTTCAAAGTACTTTTGCAGCCATTCCACATTCAGTTTCTTGAAATCGCCGCGGTATTCGGGTTTGAATTCAACAATTTCGATCTTCATGTTTGCTTCATTTTATCCATGAATCTCAACGGTGATAAATATTGCAGCCTATGACTTCATCAAATCCAATCATTGACTACCTCATTTTCCCTGTATCCGCTTCTGATGCAGGTCAATTTAAAATCACGCGCATCAATTCTCAAAATCTATCTGTGCTGATCGATCAGTATTACGTTTCCGTCAGGATCTTTCAGCATGATATGCTCAATTCCCGTGGTGGATTCATCCGCTTCTTTATCAAGCTGAATTCCATTCGCCTTTAAATGTTTCTGAATTTCGCGCACATCGGTAAAATCCTCCAGATTTTCTGCATTGCCGTCCCAACCGGGATTGAAAGTAAGCCAGTTGCCCTCAAACATGCCCTGAAAGAGTCCAATCACAGCATCACCATTCTTTAGGATTACCCAGTTTTGATCGATGTTTCCGCCTTTATGCGTAAAACCCAGTTTTTCGTAAAATGCCAGCGCTGCGTGAATATCTTTTACGGAAAGGCTGACTGAAAATACTCCTAAGTTCATATTTTATTGTTTTCTTTTTAAAGATACAGCGAGTTTCCAGCCTGCTAAAACCAGCAGCCATACCAGAATTCCGCAAATCCAAAACCACAATGGCGTCGGAAGCGTGCTCATCATGTAAATGGAAATGATCAGAAAGAAAACTCCTGCAATAATGGCGTAGATCTTTTTTCTGTCGTTCGCAATAAGTGTTGATAGAAATCCGCTCGTCAATGCCCCTGCCGCCTAGGAAATGATGACAGAGAAGATAGCCATGAATGGTGCTGTCTCCACATATCTTGCGAGATCTTCCGGATTATTAGCATCAACTCCCGGAGGAAAGGGATACAGTTTGTGACCAATTGCCTGAACTGCTCCAATCGCCATTCCGCCGACAAACATCCCTACCACGACCGCTAAAATTTTTCTTAAAATTCCCATTGAAATTATTTCTTCTGATTATTTGTCCAGTTGGTTTTATAATGCAGTTTTCCGTCGTAGCTCGTCCAGTCTCCGGTAAACTCAACGTACTGCCGCTCAATCTTCTGAAGCTGTTTATTCCAAAAAAAAGTATAAATGAATTTTCCCTTGAAAACCCCGGAATGCTTTCCTGTCGGCTCTTCAGCGAATTCGTAATCACCGTATACGGAACTTCGCTTTTTTCCGTCGCGGTATTTTGTAATCGTCATCACACCTTCAAATTTTGCGGAATTGCTGCCATTAACCAGACTGTTTCCCGAAACGAAATACTGCTGGTCATTCTTTTTACTTTGTTCGGAAATATTGATTTTCAGCCTCAGTTGTGCTTTGTCAATTGTTCCTGTATAGGGTTTTGAGTTGTTTAGCCAAACGCCTTCAATGTTGGGCATCTGCGCAAATATAAAAGATGAACTTAACATAAAAAGCAGCAGTAGTTTCTTCATGAGAGGATTTTAAAAATTTTGGATGTTGGACAGCTGATTGGAATTTGTTCAGACTCCAAACTGTGAAAGATGGTGGTTCAGGTGTTTTGCGAGCATATTATTCCATTCCTGCGAAGTCATTGGACCAAAACTCGTGTTCTCTTTGCCTTCAAAAGCTTCTTTGCCGAGTTGTTGAACGCGCTGAATGTTTCCAATGAGCTTTTTCTTTTCTTCTTCAAAATTTCTCTGATCGGCAATAATGAAAACAGGCGAAGTTGGTAAACTTTGTTTGTATGGTTTATCGTTGACGATTTTCGGTTTCACAAAATTGGAAAGCAGAAATTTTGCGATGAAAGAAGGTTTTTTATGTTTTTCCGGTTCGAAAATAAAGGAATAGGCAACATTAAGGTGCGCCAAAACCTGATCAACGCTCATTTTGCCCCATTTTCTTTGGGTTTCTGGTGTTAAGTTATTGATTCTGTTGATGTATTCTTGCGCAACTTTTTCATCAAATATATTTTGCATGGAATTTATTTTAAAAGTAATATAAAATTAATTGAAACTTCTAAAACTTCAGCAAAAACAGGATTAAAAAATATTATTAAAATTTAAACATCGTTTAACTTTAAATATCACTTCTAATTCGGCTTAAAGTTTCTTGGGAAATGCCTAAATATGAGGCAATCATTCCGAGTGGAGCTCTATGAATGATGTTAGGATTTTCTTCTAAAAGTTGGATGTACTTTTCTTTTGCCGTCATAAATTGCAACGACGAAATTCTGCGTGACATCTCGATCATTAAATTTCCTAAAATATATCTGCTGAAATTTGCCGCAGTAAGCGAAACCGAACATAATTCTTCTAATTTTTTAAAATTACAAGTGGTAATGACCGATTTTTCTAATGTTTCAATGTTATTTCGAGTAGGTTGATTTTTAAAAAGCGTATCAATATTGGCGGTGATCTTGCCTTCTGAATAAAAATTGGTGGTGATATCTTTTCCGTTTTCGTAGTAAAACATTCTCAGCAAACCTTCGTCAACAAAGAAAACAGTATGATTATATTGATTCTGCTTGCTCAATATTTCTCCTTTATCAAAGACTTTTGTTTCACATTCTTCATTTAGAAAACGCTCTATTTCGGCATCTACCTTAATGTGC
>JAEWOM010000260.1 GCA_023399675.1 Bacteroidota bacterium | reverse complement strand
CATCTGAATGGTGCGTATCCTGTTGATTTTTATAAAAATCTGATCCGTTATGGAACTCGGTCGCAAAACGCGCCAGGCAGCACCGTAATCATGCATTTTCTTACGGAACAGTTCGCGGCATTCGGCTAAAACCTGGTCAAATTGCAGGGATGTTTGAAGCATAAATTACATAAAACATCAAAGATAAAAATTTTTGAAGTAGTGTTTTTGGGAAATAGGTGTTGAGGATGTGCCGGATAAACGATTTCTTTGCATAAAATATCTCGATAATGAATGTTGTTTTGAAACCCCGCAAATTTTCGCTGAATATTAAAGGGAATCTGTACGATTTATCAGAACCCAAAATCATGGGCATTTTGAATATGACTCCCGATTCCTTTTCTGACGGTGGAAAATTCAACAGTGAGTATCAAGCACTGAAACATGCGGCACAGATGGTAAAAGGAGGAGTGGATATAATCGACATCGGTCCGCAATCGACACGTCCGGGTTCCGAACTGCTGCCAGCATCCGAAGAAATAAAAAGGATTGGGAAAATCATTCGGAAAATAAAAACTGAATTTCCTGAAACACTCATTTCACTCGACACTTTTTATGCTGAAACCGTGCGCTTTGGTGTTGATGAAGGAATAGACATCATCAATGATATTTCGGCAGGACAGTTTGATCCGGAAATGCTTGAAACTGTCGCAGAAAGCGGTCTGCCGTATATTCTGATGCATGTAAACAGTACTTATGCAGAAATGCACCGGAAAAATGAGTTTGAAGATATTTTGCTGAGTGTCAATGAATTCCTGCTGAAAAAAAGCGCACAACTGCTTGACATGGGAATTCACGACATTATCCTTGATCCCGGTTTCGGCTTTGGGAAGACCGTCGAAGATCAGTTGCGGCTGCTGGAAGATACTGCGCATATCGGTTTGGGTAATTTCCCGGTACTCATCGGTATTTCGCGCAAATCTTTTATTTATAAACCTTTGGGCAAATCGGCAAACGAAGTAGGAGCGGAGATGGCCGCACTGCACACGAAAATACTGGAAAACGGTGCGAAAATCCTGCGCGTACACGATGTTGCGGAAGCGCGGGTACTGGTCGATGAGTTTGTGGCCAATCGGTAAATCAAGACTTGAACAATTCAATCACTGTCATCTGCCAATTATAAAACACTTATTTTTACGCAAATTTTAGAAAAATAATGAAAAAATTAGCTTTTATAGCATTGTTTGCGACAGTTTTGTGTTTCGGACAAACAAAAAAAGTAACCGAAGCAGAAATAAACTGGTGGGGTTATAAACTCGCGAAGACCGATGCTTCCTCGCACACGGGAACCGTAGATCTGAAAACGGGGAGTGTCGTGATGAAAGGAAATCAGATTGCAGGCGGGACTTTTGTGATGGACATGAACACCATTACGGCAACCGATCTGGAAGGTGAACGTCAGAAAAAACTGAATTCGCATCTGAAGCACGGCGATTTCTTCGAAACAAACAAATTTCCGGAAGCGGTATACAAAATTACTTCGGTTATGAAGAATAAGGATTCGAAGTACAAATTCAGAATCAACGGAATGCTGACGGTGAAAAACCAAACGCATCCTGTGTCATTTCCGGCGAATGTTACCATGGATAAAGGTGTGCTAACCATTGTATCAGATAAATTCAGTTTCGACAGGCAGAAATTCGGCGTCACTTATCAGTCATCCATGAAAGATGTGATGATCAAAAATGAAGTGGATATGAAGGTTTCCGTTACCGCTCAATAATTTTTCGGATAACGATAAAAGCGTCAGAATTATGAAAGTATTATTTTGCAGCACAGTATTTTTAGCCTTGCTTTCTTCCTGTGCAACTGCAAAGATTCAGGATTGTCCTGAAACGAAAATAATAAACAGAATGCCGACCGTCGGTGTAAGTGCAAAACCTTCAGAATATTACATTTATAAAGGTGCGCGCCGTGAAATTACAGAATTTGACCAGGAATGGGTAAAAAGGAATTGCCCGAATCTTCAGGTTGAAGAAGTTTATTAATAAAGAAACCGTCTTAAAAAAATTGAGACGGTTTTTTAATGTTATTTTTATTCGGGTATGCGTCTCGTCTACCGCTATATCACCCATTCGCCAGTTCAGTTGTTTCGTTTTCTGATTTCTCCTTTTATCATATCAACCAAACGGTCATACATGCCGCCGCCACTTTTAGTTGCAAAGATGTCTGCAAACATGTTTGATTTTGATAAGTCATTTGCTTTTGTCGCAAACGCTAAAGCCTGATCTAAATCTATACTCAGTCCGCCGAGTCCAAAGAAATAGCATGCGGCACGGTTTGAATAAGCAACATGACTGTCCAGATCAATAGTTAACTGATTGTATTTTAAGTCTTTGTCCATGTCAGGTTGAACAGCTCCAAACCCTTTGAGGTAAATGTCACTTAATTTGTTCAGTGCCCAAATCTTATGAAATTCTTCATCACATTTAGTCAATTTTTTTAAACCCCGTATAATTTCACCTGCTAGGTCAGTTCTCTCGTCATCAATTAAATCATCTAATTTGCTGCGCAGGGCGTAATCATCATCGAAAAAATCTTTCTCATGGTTTATATTCTCAGTTTCAGCAGATACTTCAGAACTTTGGCTCCCTGTGATTGGTTTATTGTTATCGTCGAGTTTTAGATAAAATTCATCAGTCCAGATGTAATCGTCCGGACCGTATTTAATTAAGTCATCCCAATTGGCAGCGAAAACTTTCAGTTCTGCCGTTTCATGCATCATAACAAATACCTGTGGCAAAAAATCTTCGTTCTGTTCGTCTCGCAGTAATGCAAGATAATCGCCAAGACCATTCGCAGCAAAAACAAACCCGTTTACTCCCCACTCATCATAAAAGTCAGCAGAATAGGTAATGATAAAATTGTCTTCCGGATCGTCGGATTGGTCGGTAACAGTCCAAAAAAACCATTTTTCGTGTCCCAATTGAACTTCGGGTTTAATTAGTTTTGCGATAAAATCAAATAAATACTTTGGGAGGGCATAACCCAATTTTTCTTCCGCCTGTAAGAGTTTTTTTATGGTCATTGTCATTGCTGATTACGTTTCGGGCTTGCTGAAAGCGGGATATTAAAAAATATTCAATGGGAAATGCTAACGTGGAATTTGGTACAAAGGCGCTGTCAACGCTGTGTGATCCATTATTGACAATGGCATATTTCTACTGCTGCTTTTTGCGCCGGAAAAAAAATCACCAAAACTTCCACCAGGGTTTTTGCGAGATTTTTTCATGTTCTATGTTCCCGTATTTTTGAGTTGTTGATTTTTCTTGGTTTGTCCAAATATTGTAGG
>JAEWOM010000240.1 GCA_023399675.1 Bacteroidota bacterium | reverse complement strand
CCTGAAAACAGGGTTTCAAACCTGAATAAATTCATGGATAAGGCAATGGAATATTACCGCGCTGCCGGAGGAAAATAACAGGAATTGAACAAATAATCACAAAGCCTTTCCCGATTTTTACGTAAATTTGGAAAGGTTTCTTTCTTTTTAAGCTATGAAAAATTTAACGTTTATAGGAATTATTCTGTTGGCACTCGCATTTCTCGTTTATTATATGCTGCCTGAATTTTCTTTTATCAGACTTTTCGAACCGGTTAGTCTTATGGGTATTCTCGCCGGAATCGGCATCGGGCTGATTATCGGGGGAATTGTCGGCTATTCAAGTAAAGGATCTGCAATAAAAGCGGAGCAGAGACGCCAGGAACTGAAGCAACTGCAGAAAGAAAAAATAGAACTGGAGAAGCAGGCAGCGGAACTAGCCCGTCAGAAAAGTCTTGATCCAACAGTACATGTTGTTCACGAACCGGAAAGAAATCCGAATCCCAATATTTTCAAGTAAAAAAGATTAGTAAGGGTTGATTGTGCTGCAACATTTCTAAAACTTATAACCAATCCCCGCAATAAATTTGTTTGCCCTGTTATCGTATCGGATAATTTGATTTGTTAATAGGTTTATGTAATCACGCTGATCTTCTTTAAATGCACCCTCATAGCGACCGGTAATTATCATTTTTTTTAAAGTTACCTGCACACCAAACTGATATCCTACCTTGTACTGGTGGATACTATTTTCCTTAAAATCATTAAATTGATTTTCGGTCTTCAATCTATAGCTGGCAACAGGGCCAGAAAAAACACCCACAAACTCACCAAACAAATCATAACCAATAAGTAGTGGAACATCAATTTGTGAATTATTGGCTTTCAGTGTGGTTTCTGTTACATTATCTTTAAACTCAGAATAAAGTGATGAATAATAGACTTCCGGCTGGATAAAAAGTTTACTCAATAAACCTATCTTGAGTGCTAAACCTAAATTAAAACCTTCATTTTTTTTTCCGCCGCTTTCATAAGCATCTAAAGCTGACTCCGTAATATTCCTCCAAGAAGCTGATTCAGTAGGAAAAAGTATATTAGCTTTTGCGGAAACTTCAATTTGGCTATAGGCAAATGTGCTTAGGTATATAAAGAAAGTGCTAATTATCGCTTTACTCATTTTCGTTAGTTAGTTTTGTAATTATGTTGTCAATGGACGTTTTATCTGTCTCTAGAAAATAGTCACGAAGTTCTTTAAAAAGTTCGGATGAGTAAACGAAGTCAATCAAGTTTTTGTTTTTAGCATTTATTACATTGTCCTTACTGCCTTCCCATTCTTTTAATCCTAACCTGAGATAAACGATTTTTTCACCAATAGTCATTACAGAGTTCATGTCGTGCGTGTTGATGATGGTGGTCGTGTTGTATTCCTGGGTGATCTCCAGCAATAAGTCGTCGATGACATTGGAAGTATACGGATCGAGCCCGGAATTCGGTTCATCACAGAACAGATATTTCGGATTGTTTACAATTGCTCTCGCAATTGCGACCCTTTTCTGCATACCGCCGGAAATTTCAGACGGAAACTTTCGGCCGGCATCAACCAGGTGCACATTATCCATTACTTCTCTCGCTCTTCTTTTCTTTTCGCGGAAAGTCAGGTTACTGAACATATCGAGCGGAAAGGTTATATTTTCTTCAACCGTAAGCGAGTCAAAAAGGGCGCCGCCCTGAAAAACCGTTCCGATTTCTGATCTGAGCGTCTGTTTTTCTTCGCGCGACATGGCTGTAATGTCCCGTCCGTCGAAAAGAATCGTTCCGGATGTTGGTTCGTGCACATTCAGGAGTGATTTCAGGAAAACGGTTTTCCCCGAACCACTCTGACCGATAATCAGATTCACCTTTCCGGTTTCAAATGTGGTAGTGATCCCCTTTAAAACCTCATGGTCGCCAAACTGTTTTTTTAAATCTTTTACTTCAATCATCAGCTTAAGATCATTTGGGTTAGAAATAATTCGGAGATAATAATGAAAACCATAGTCCACACTACCGCCTGCGTACTTGCGCGTCCTACTTCCAGCGAGCCGCCACTTACATTATACCCGAAATACGATGGGACCGTAGCGATGATAAATGCGAATACAACCGTTTTTATAAATGCATACGTATAAAACAGATTAGGCATAAACATCTGAATTCCTGTAATGTAATCTCCGGATGTCCAGTTGCCTGTGATTACCCCCGCAAGATATCCGCCGCCAATACCGACTGTAATGCTGAGTGCAATAAGGATCGGATTGAAAATAACTGAGGCCAGGATTTTCGGAAGAATCAGGAAATTCGGGGAGTTCACACCCATAATATCCAGTGCATCAATCTGCTCGGAAACCCGCATCGCTCCGATACTGGAAGCAATGTACGAGCCTACCTTACCTGCCAGAATCAAACTGATAATCGTCGGCGAAAATTCCAATACCAATACCGCTTTAGTGGCATAGCCCACGAATGATGTCGGAATGGGGATAATAGCCGTCTTAAAGTTATTGTACATCTGAATGGCAACAACAGCTCCCACGAAAATTGACGTGAAGACGACCAGCCCAAAGGAATTGACGCCAAGGTCATTTACTTCCCTCATAAACAGCTTCCAGAAAACCGCTCTTTTCTGCGGTGCGCGCATCGCTTTCCCTAATAAGAGAAAGTAATCGCCAAAAGCATTGAGGAACTTTTTAATCATTCGGCTAAATTAATGTTTTTCTGCAGATAAAATTTATTGCAATTCTACGGAATGTTTAAGTATTTATGCGTCTGTACGCTTGCCTGCCATCGTGGATTTTTCAAAATATACTCAGTGATCAGCGGGTACATTTCGTCGCGTTTGCTCCATTCGCTCTGCAGATAGAGGCGGCAATCCTCAGAAACTTTTGCTGCCTGTTCTTCTGCAAATGTAAAATCATGCCTGTTAAAGATGATGATTTTCAGTTCATTAGCTACAGGATAGATTTCCGGCTTTGGTAATCCTGTTTTTTTTGGAGACAGCGTGATCCAGTCCAGTATTCCGGATTTCGGATACGCTCCGGACGTTTCTATGTGGACCGTACAGCCTAATTCCTTTAATTTTCCCGTAAGGATATCGAGATTCCACATCAACGGTTCACCACCGGTTAAAACAATGGTTTTACATTGAGCTGCAGCGATTTCTGCAATTTCTACGGTATTAACAGCAGGATGAAGATCAGGGTTCCAGCTTTCTTTAACATCGCACCAGTGACAGCCAACATCGCAGCCACCAAGTCTGATGAAATACGCAGCTTTACCGGTATGCATTCCTTCACCCTGAATGGTATAGAAATGTTCCATTACCGGCAGAATTTCACCGCGCTGCAAAGCAATTTGATTTTCTTGCGTCATTAAAAATATTTAAGACGCGTATAACGAGTCTTTTAAGGCTGCAAAATTACCTATTTCTGCGCTTATAGGCAAACAGCGTATTTTTCATGAGCATTGCGCGAGTCATGGGTCCGACGCCGCCCGGAACCGGTGTGATCCATGATGCTTTCGGTTCGCAACTGCTGAAATCAACATCGCCCTCCAGATGATAACCTTTTGCACCATCATCGTCCACACGTGTAATGCCTACGTCGATGATCACGGCTCCATCTTTTATCATATCACCTTTTAAATATTTCGGTGCACCGAGTGCAACAATCACCACGTCTGCTTTTCTGGTAAATTCCTCGATATTGGGCGTGTAGCTGTGAACGAGCGTTACCGTTGAGTTTCCCGGATTTCCTTTGCTGCTCATCAGAATACTCATCGGTCTGCCGACAATTCTGCTTCTTCCGATTACGACGCAGTGTTTTCCCGCAGTATCAACATCATATCTTTCAAGCAAAGTCATAATTCCATACGGAGTTGCGGGCAGAAACGCTTCCATTTCCAGAGCCATTCTGCCAAAATTCTGGGGATGAAAACCATCCACATCTTTTTTCGGATCGATAGCCTCAATGATTTTTTCCTGATTCATTCCTTTAGGCAGCGGAAGCTGTACGATAAAGCCGTCAATCAACGGATCGCTGTTGAGTTTTTCGATTTCAGCAAGCAGTTCAGTTTCTGACATGGTATCCGGAAAGCGCAGTAACGACGAACCAAAACCGACTTCCTTGCAGTCCTTAACCTTGCTGTTTACGTAGGCTTTGCTGGCTCCGTCTTCGCCTACTAAAATGGCTGCAAGATGAGGTGCGCGTCCGCCATCTGAGGTTATTTTTTCTACTTCCGCCTTGATTTCATTTTTTATATCCTGCGAAATTTTCAGTCCGTCCAGTGTTTCAGCCATCTTTTTTATTTAATAGAATTATTTGTTTTTTTGATAGTAATTAAGCAGTCCGTTTGTGGAAGAGTCATGGGTATTGACTTCTGCTCCGTTTTTTATTTCTTTTAAAATTTCTCCGGCGAGTAC
>JAEWOM010000135.1 GCA_023399675.1 Bacteroidota bacterium | reverse complement strand
GGGGTCTCGAACCCCCGACCTTCGGAACCACAATCCGACGCTCTAACCAACTGAGCTACAACCACCGTTTTGTGCGTGCAAATATAGCACTTTTCGGAAAATTACAAAACGAAAGAATCTAAATTCTTTACAGCAATTAATTTCTCGGTGTTAAATCCTTCTGCATATTCACAACCGGAAAGCCTGCCGAGGTTCTGTGCGCGATACGTAAGGCTCTCCAGAAAATCTTTTGTTGCAATAGGTGTCATGGGTTCTTTGGATTTCGGATCGTAAAACTGTGTGGCGTAGGCCAGACAGGCAGAAATTTTGGTTTCCATATATGCTGAAATGTCCACGACGAAATCCGGTTTCAAATCTTTCCACTGGATATAGTGATAAATCTGTTTCGGGCGCCAAGCCTGCTGTTTCTCTCCATCCAGTTCAGTTTCTATTTTTATCAGTCCGGCAAGAAAGCAGGCGTCTGCTGTTAATTTTGCAGCTTTCGCATGGTCGGGATGTCTGTCGTCCAGTGCGTTGGCAAAGACGATCTCAGGCCGATATTTTCGGACCATTTTAACTATTTTGAACTGTTGCTCTTCGGTGTTCAAGATAAATCCGTCCTTGAGTTCCAGATTTTCACGTGCACTGATTCCAAGTATTTCTGATGCCGCCGCCGATTCCTTAGCACGGGTTTCTTCCGTACCTCTGGTGCCAAGTTCACCTTTTGTGAGATCGACAACAGCGACTTTTTTTCCTTCAGCAATTAATTTTGCAAGGGTACCGCCACAGCCCAGTTCCACATCATCCGGATGTGCACCAATCGCGAGTATATCAACTTTCATATCTCATTTTTTGAATGGTTAAAATACAAAAACCCGGTAATAAAACCGGGCATTGTAAATTATTGCTGTTAAATTATTTGTTCATCAACTGGTTGTTCAGATTTACTGCATCCTGATAACCCGGATTCAACTGTACAGCCTTCGCTGCATAATCTTTAGCTTTAGCAACGTTATTCTGCTGGTTAAAAAATGCAACCAGATAATATGCGTAAGAAAGTGTTACCTTATTCTGTTCCTGTTCAGCTGGTGTAGCAGCTGTAACGGTGTCAATATATTTCTGGTAAGAAGTTTCAGCCATGGCGTTGTTTTCCATTTGCTGATAAGCAACTCCTTTTGCATAATACGAGTAAGCCCATGTAGGAACCAGAGCAATCATTTTATCCCATGTTGCAATCGCACCGTTCCAGTTCTTGGCTTCCTGGTAAGCTGTTCCCAACTGTACCAAAAGATCTGTATCTGTCGGTTTCGCGGCTACCTGCTGCTTCAGCGCTTCAATTGCCGGAGTAGTAGGACCTGCTGCAACTGCTGCACTTGTGGCTGCTCCTCCGCCACCCTGAACTCTGGCCAGTTCCGAATCCCAATCGAAAGTTTCATCCTTTGCAGCTTTTGCAATGGCAACTTTGTTTCTGGCTTCAGCCAACAGGCTCGATTTTTTCGCAGCATCTTTTTCCTGGCCCGCTAATCCGGCAAGTACGAGACCCTGGAAACCGTGATCGGCAGGCTGGATTCTCGATTTTTCTGCTGTAGACAGGAACTTGTCGATATTGGTTTTCGCATCAGTATAATTTTTATCCAGTTCATACTGAAGGAATGCTTTGAGTTTATATTTAATCGGATCTTCCACCTTATTGAACACATTGTCAAGTGTTGTTCTTGAGTTGGCAAAGTCGTCCACAGTAAAATACAGTTTTGAAATCTCTAACTGCGTGTACGGATCTTCGTCAGCATATTTTGCATAGTTCAGAAGGTCTTTTGCAGCCAGTGCGTTCTGTCTGTAGATAATGTTATAGTTTGCTGCTGCTTTATAGGCAGGTGCATAAGTTGGATCAGTTGCAATGGCTTTATCGATGTTTTCCTTTGCTAATTTCCACTGTTGCGCGGCCATCCATAAAGTAGCCATTCTCGTATAAACAGACGCTTTATTTTTCGCAACAACTACCGCTTTGTCATAGGCGGACATCGCTTCACCCGGCATTCTTTTCAGGCGGTAAGCATCACCCAAAGTGTAATAATAATTTGCAGGAACTCCCGCTTTTGTTGAACGCGCAATTGCTTTGTTCAGATAGTCGATTGCGAGATCCGGGTTACTTGCATTATCATAAAGAGTAAGTGCTTCAGCAGCTCTGTAAAGCACTTCAGCATCTCTTTCTTTAGAATCTTTTACAATAGACTGAATTTCGGTAATTCCGGACTTGTCTCCACGTCCAAGTTTTACTGTTGCCAGTCCGATTTTATTTAAATGACTTTTGTTATCTTCAGCAAGACCCTGATTGAAATACTGCTGCGCCTTGGAAAAATCCGGTTCGTCCTGGCTCAGATAAGTATTTCCTAAATAAAAATAGTTCTCGTCCGACTTCTCATTTCTTAGCATTGCTTCAAAATTCTGCTTTGCCTTTGCATACTTGTGACTATCGATGCTCGCGATCCCTTGCTGTACAGTTTGCCCGAATGCGAAACCTGTAAAGAAAAGTGCTGCTGCACCGAGAACTGTTTTTTTAGTTAAATTCATTATGTCTTTCATTTTTTTATGGTTGTTGTAATAATTCATCATTATTTTACGCAATTTCCAGACCAAAAATTATTTTCCTCGAAATATGCAGTAAAGAATTGGTTATCATCGCATTTGAACCTCGCGCATATACAGGTTATATTTTTGAAGCCCTTCTTTCTGTACAATCATTTGGCCCAGATGTGTACAGCTGTACCTGATAAAACCGCTGGCGATAGCAAAATTTCCCTCGTTCGTCAGAAAATAGAGCACTCTGGTAAAAGGATAACTCATGGCAAGTAATTCATTTGCGTTGGCTTCATGCAGTTTTCCCTGTTTTTCAACCGGAAGAATTTTTATCTGGTCCCTTAGTTTTTTGGCTTCTTCTCCATATGGACGGCTGAGAATGTTAAGACCGATGGCACCAACTTTTCCCGGGTGCTTTTCCAGTTCACTGATCAGATTTTCACTTCCGCTGATGATTGAATATTTCAAATCAGCAGGCTTTTTGTTGAGTGTCTGCGCCACATAATTGAGATCACTCGAATTGGTTCCGGAAAATATCAGCTCCTTTTCGTCGGTTTGCAGCATGGCTACAATTTCTTCATAGGAGATTTTTTCCCGCGTTGAATTCTTTGGAACGACAAATATCACAGCGTCTGCTGCAAAATTGGACGGTAGTACTTCAAGATCTATATTTTTCTCGTATGCAGCCACTTCGGCAGGCGTAAGCTCTCGTGACATAACGATGGCTTTCGTCTTTTTATTGATCAGGTCAAGCAAAGCCAGATCTTCTTTCTTGGTTTGCACCGAAATTCGGGTGTCGGGGTAGGTGTGCATATAACCTTCAGCAAGAGCTGTCGTAACGCTTTCGAATGCCGGATCGGTAACAACGGTGAGTTCGCCTTTATGATAATCCGGAACGGTGCTTTCCTTTTTCTTGCACGCTGAAATGCCAACTGCCAAGACGATAAGAAGCGTGAATATTTTATATTTTATAATCATTTGTCAGACTGTCTCATTCGGTAAACCGCACGGAAAATCCTGAAAATTCCATAAAAGACCATCAGAAGCCCTGCACTGTAGGCAATAATATCGTCGAGTGGCGTAAGAAACCACTTTTTGGCGATTACGAAAATTCCGAGAACAATATAGAAGAATCCTGTTACAATAGATAACCAGTTAAACATCATATGGACAAAAATACAAAAAGAGAGGCAATTTGCCTCTCTTCATATATTAAATTACTGCCGAACATTATTCAAAGTTCATCGTAATCGGCAGTGTATAACGGTAACGTACATTCTGCCCGTTAATTTTCGCAGGCTTCCATTTTGTTCTGATGGCTTTTACCGTACGTACCGCCTCTTCGTTAAAATATCTGTTGGAGCCGTTCGCTTTCACATCCGTGATGCTTCCGTCGCGCTCTACCACAAATGATACGGTAGTTTTCACGGTTCCTTCATCACCATCCATTACCGACTGGTCGAAATCTCCACCAACTCTATTACGGAATGCGTTCAGTCCTCCCGGAAATTCTGCCAACTGTTCCACTTCGCTGTAAACCTGTGTTTCGCTAACCTGTGGTTTCACTTCCACGGTTGTTGCTTTCGTACCCGTTGAAGGTGGTGGTGGCGGTGGTGTATAAACCGGAGTTCTAACACCTTCCTGCGCTACAACACCTGTTTGGGTTTCAAGCTGACGTGAAATTGGTGGTGGTGGCGTTTGTACTTTCGGCGCTTTTTTAGGCTCCGGAACCACGTTCTGAATAATTTCCACCTGCTGCTCTTCCACTGGTGGCGGTGGCGGTGGTGGCGGTGGTTCTTCTTC
>JAEWOM010000114.1 GCA_023399675.1 Bacteroidota bacterium | reverse complement strand
AGGGAAAACCGATGGGATGATGATTATTCCACAAATTCAAACTACCGCAACGAAAATGACCGCGGAAACAGATGGGATTCTGAAAACGATTACAGAAGGCACAGCGGCAGAAATGACAGATGGAGTTCTGATTATGAACGCGATGATGACCACAGATCAGGAAGAGGAAACCAGCAAAGCAGCTCGCGAAGTGCTTGGGGTTCAGAAAACAATATGAGCGGACGCTCAAACTACGGACGAACCAATTCTCAGGACAGATATGATCTGGAACGTCAATCGGACAGAAACCGTAGAACCAACTACGGCGGATATGACCACCGCGGTTCCGAATATTCCGGAATAAAACATGACCGTTTTGACGACCATCAGCGCGAATTCCGTAACAGAAGAAGCGGAAGCGACAGCAACAGCGGCTCTTCAGAGAGCAGAAGAGGCCGTGGAAATAACAGAGATTAATAAAAATCTCCAGAAACTGCAGGCGGACTTATTCGCCTGCGGTTTCGTCTATTCAATGAAATTACAACCAAACATACAAATCAAAAAATATTAATATTATGGCACCACATAGAGATTCCGAGTACGGAAACAGAAGACACTCGCCAAACAGAGATAATTCAGACAGAAGATACAGTTTTAATGACAGCTGGGATGATTTTGACTACGAAAACGAACGCGGGAACTACGGTTCAGAACATTCCTATGAAAATCAATACAACCGGACACCTGACACTTCCTACAACAGCGATTACGACAATAACTATCGCGGAAACAGATATAACGACGATTTCGAAGCAAGTAACTACGGAGCACGCGGACGATTTTCATCAGGAAACAATTCCGACAGATACAGAAATGACGACCTCGATGATTATTTCGATGATGTTTTCGGCAGAAATGAATATGACAATGAGAACCGCCGATACACAGATAAAGAGAAAGACTTTTACAAAAATGCCGGTTACAGAAACCGCGATCATGAAAGAAGATATAACACAGGATCCGAGCACAGCATCAATTACGGTTCACGATCCTATGACAGCGACTACCGGGACAGTCGCGACCGATACGGTTCAGGATTAGACAATGATTATTCCGGCAGGTGGCCAATTTCGCAAAGCAGCGACAGACGTGGTGTAGCCAGAGGTTATGACAACCACGCAAGAAGAGATTTCGGATACGTAGACAGTTTTTACCACGATGAAAACCATCGGAAATTCAGTGGGAATCAACAAAGAGAACAGGACTCGAGATATTCTTCGAAATATGAACGCTCCGGAATGGACAACCCGAATTCTTATTATTCACAAAGCTTAAATCGCAACCGCGACAATGAAACGAATTTCAATTCCTACCCGACATCTTCACGCAGAAGTGGTTTCGGAAGCAGAATTTCAGGAGCGACCAGCCGTCGCAACGTCAGCAACTTTCAAAACCGCAGCGATTCCCAAAACGAAAGCAAATCTGAAAAAAACGTCTAATAGAGCAGCTAATATTTCAACTGGCAGTCGGCTGCAACAAAAAGGCCGGCTTTAACTAAAAAAATAAATTATAATGGACTCCAATAACAATCAGAAAAAAAATCCTGAGCCAACAGATACAAATATCACATCGAAAACGAAAACCGCCGGAAGGAAAACCGCCGGGAACAGCCAGCAACCTTCCTCAACGGACACCGACAGCAACAAAGAAACCGCAGCGGCAAAAAGTGCAGCAGCTGCGGCAAAAAATAAAACTCAGAACAGCGCTGAAAACAACGGAAAAAACCGAAAACCCTCTGAAACCGATAAAGAAGGGCCACTGTTCAAATTCTTTACGGATATGCTGAAAGATATGTACTATGCCGAAAAACATATCCTTGAAGCACTGCCTAAAATGCAGCAGGCAGCAACCACCGATGAACTGCAGGAAGCATTTGAGGACCATCATCTGCAGACACAGAAACATATCTCAAGGCTTGAAAAAGTATTTCGCATGATTAGCGAAGAACCCGAAGCAAAAAAATGTGATGCCATTGAAGGCATTGTAAGAGAAGGTCAAAAATGTATAGAAGACACGGAAGAAGGCTCAATGACACGTGATGCAGCGTTAATAATAGCCGCCCAAAAAGTGGAACATTATGAAATTGCTTCTTATGGCGGCTTATGTGCTCTTGCAGAAACGTTAGGACAGTTTGACGCTTCCGATTTACTGCATAAAACCCTGGAAGAAGAAGACAAAACTGACAGCGATCTGACGCATATTGCCGAAATTTACATCAATTTCTGTGCGAGCGAAGATGATGCCGATGAGCAACAGAAACCGGACAGGCGATACCGGCGTGAACCGCAGGAATCATACTATGAAAACGGCGAACATCACGACAATCAGTACAGAAGACAGAGCTACCATTAACAACTGTTGATTAAAAGCAGGCGAAAAAATCGTCTGCTTTTTTTAAAATTATCTTTACGATAGAAAAGTGGAGCTCGAAATTTAATTGCTCCAAATTCATTCACATAATCATCATCAACAATTTCACGGTTAACAATTTTGTTACAGCAAAGAAATTACAGCACATGCAAAACAAAAACAATATGGAAAAACAACAAAGCGCATTTCCGCGCGGATATTCAACCGTAATTCCCGGCGAAACAACCGTAATTCAACATAATTTAGGCACATTGAACATCATCATTTCGCTGTATAACGTTGCTACAGGAAACGAACTGAACAGCGGCATCACGGTTGTTGATGAAAATACGGTAAAAATTGTGACTGCGAGCGGTGCACCTGCAGAAATTCGCGTGGTTATTTTCGGCTTTTAACAGGCACCATTCGGAAACCTACTCTGCCGGTGGCGGCTGATTCAAAACAACATGCGGGAACGGGATTTCGATGCCATTTTTACGGAAAGCTTCAAGATACTGAATCCGCAAGTCACTTTTCAGATTTTCAACACGGAATGTATCGGCAGCCCAGAAGTATACTTTGAAAATCAGTGCTGAATCAGCATAATCATTCAGGCGCACAAACGGTGCAGGCTCTTTGGAAACCTTTGGATGGTTACCTGTAACACTCTGCAGAATATTAATTACGTCGCTGACGTCAGAAGAATAAGAAACACCGATCTGAATATCAAAGCGCGAATTCAGTTTGGAATGAGTCCAGTTAATCAGCGAATTTTTCGTGAGCATCGTATTGGGCAGAATAATATATTTTTCGTCTCGGGTTAAAACGGTTGTGGTTCGAAGATTAATTTCTTTCACCTGACAGACGAGTTTTTCCACTTCAATAACATCACCGACTTTTATCGTTGAATCGAGAAGGAGCACAATTCCCGAAACAAAATCACTGAAAATATTCTGCAGTCCCAAACCAATACCCACCAACAGCGCAGCAGACGCACCCATTAAAACGGTAACATTGATACCGATCATATTCATCCCGAGAATAAAACCAAGGACATACAGCGCATATTTTACCAGGCTGAAAATGGTAAATTTCTTGGATTCGTCGAGTTTCTGGTTTTTGTAAATAATTTTTCGGACCAGCTTCACGAAAAAACTCAGGCCAATGATGAATATGATCAGGAAAATCAGTGAAGACACCTCAATGCTTTCCGTGCCAATGCTGAAAAGCCTAATATTGAGGAATTCCCGAATTCCGAATTTTAAATTTTCCATAGGTGATGTTAGCAATGGGAGAACAGTGCAGTGCTTAATCAACATTCAAACTGCAAGCCATTTTATTCTTCAGGCCAAACTTTTCCGTTTCGTACATTCTTTTCCTTCGGTTTTTCATTCAGCATCTCTTCAATGCCAATCAATCCTAATCTGCCGGCAGAAACATCGAGGCCGGTATAATGTCTGCGAACATCTTCCGGAACCTTCCGTACCGGTCTGTTTTTCGTTTCCTGTGCCGGCTGAGCATTGCAGGCAATAATATTATACAGATCGGTTCTTCGGTCTTTCAGGTTTCGAACACTTCCATATTCATGAAGTTCATCGAGTAATTTCAAATCGATATCAGAAATCAGAATCATTTCTGTATTCGGTGTAGATTCACTTTTCACCGCATTCGAAGGAAAAGCAAAATCACTTGGCGTGAATACAGCAGACTGCGAATAATGTATATCCAGATTTTCAACCTGTGGCAGATTTCCGACATTTCCAGTAATGGCTACGTAACATTCATTTTCAATCGCACGAGCTTCGGCACATTTTCTTACGCGCATATAGGCATTCTGCGTATCGGTGAGATAGGGCACAAAAAGAATCTGCATTCCCTGATCCGCAAGAATTCGGGGCAGTTCCGGAAATTCAACATCATAACAGATCAGAATACCCACTTTTCCACAGTCGGTATCGAAAGTCTGAATATGATCACCTCCTTTTAATCCCCAGTATTTCGTTTCATCCGGCGTGATGTGAATTTTATCGTAGCGGTCCACTTTGCCGTTTCTGTGGCAGAGAAATCCGGTATTTCTCAGTTCACCGTTTTCGTAGAAAGGCATACTTCCGGCGATGATATTCACGTTATATGCTACCGCCAGTTCGCTGAATTTATCACGGATCTGCAGCGTGTACTTTGAAAGCATCCGCATGGCTTCCGCTTCTGTAACATTTTTGAATTCAGCCATCAGCGATGTATTGAAATATTCGGGGAACATCGCAAAATCCGATTTATACCCGGAAATCGCATCCACAAAATATTCAGCCTGCGTAAACAGTTCATCATGGTTTTTGTAGAGTCTCATTTTCCACTGAACCAGTCCGAGACGCACGTATTTCTTGGTGGTGTTTGCCTCCGCGCTTTCATCTTCATAAAATACGTTATTCCATTCCATCAACGTTGCAAATTCATGGCTCTGCACATCATCCGGAATATATTTTCTGATAATTTTCCTCACGTGGAAATCATTGCTGAGCTGAAAACTCAGGACCGGATCGTAAATCTCCTTATGCTTTACCTTTTCAAGATACTGTTTCGGAGAAAGTTCATGTGCATGCTTATGATACAGCGGAATTCTTCCTCCGAAAATGATATTCTTCAGATTCAGTTTTTCTGCAAGTTCTTTTCTGGCGTCATAAAGCCTTCTTCCCAGTCGCAATCCACGGAAATCGGGATGGATAAACACTTCTATGCCGTACAGCGTTTTGCCGTTTGCATCAAAAGTGGAAAAACTATAATTACCGGTGATCGCTTCATAGGTATGCTGATCGCCGAAATTATTATAATCCACGATCAGCGAAAGTGCGCAGCCCGCAACTTTCCCGTCGATTAAAACCGCGAGCTGTCCTTCCGGGAAAATATCCAGTAATTTCTGAATGGACTTTTCACTCCAGTAACTTCCCTGCCAGTTGGGATACGCTTTTTTCATCACATCGAGCAGTTCTTTGTACTGGTCCGGCTGAAGTTGGCTGATTTCTATATGCTGTGTTGTCATTTTTCTTCTTTATTATTAAAATTCTTTCGGAATGTTTCCGGTGTGGTTTGCGTGGCATTTTTAAAATACTTGCCGAAGTGCGAGTTATCGGTAAAACCGAGTTCAAGCGCTATCTGCCGAACCGGAAGCACCGTATGCGAGAGCAGTCGTTTTGCTTCGAGAATAATTCGGTTGCGGATTACCATACCCGCAGATTTCCCGAGTTTGTCTTTTACCAGAGCATTGAGATAATTAGGTGTTATCGATAGCGGTTCCGCATAATCTTTGGTGGTTTTCTTCTCCTTAAAATAAAGGTTCACCATTTTTCTGAATTCATGCACCAAACGGTTTTTATGATCAGCGGTATTCATTGCCTGCAGTTGATCTCCTGCTGATGCTTCCATTTGCAGCACACAGGTTTTCAGAAGCAAACTGATTACCTCGTTAGACGCGCCGATTCCTTTTTCAAATTCAAGCTGAATATTTTCGCATGTATTAAGCCAGAACCTCAGGTCTTTATCATCAATATCTGCATAAACCGGCAGGTTTTCTACTGCCGTGTCACTTTTCACCAGGTCATTTCCGGTATAAACAAGATTGTAAAATGATTTCGAAAACAATATGATATATCCTTTTACATTACTCGTGATATCCCAGGAATGCACCTGATCATAATTGATGAAAAACAGCCGGTTCGGTATGATCTGATATTCTTCAAAATCGATAATATGCGAACCGGAACCCTGCAGCGTAAGAATGAATGTATAAAAATCGTGACGGTGCGATTCTTTCAGATGTTCTGCTTCACTCAGAAAATGTTCGAAGGTATAAAAACTAAAATCTACCACTTCCTGCTGATCCGCAATAATGTTCTTAATCTTATATTTTACGATGTTAGCGTTGCTTACCATTTATTAATTCAGAATTACAAAGATAAAATATACCACAGCAAATCTATGGTATATTTTATTTTTTAAATGTTACAGATTATTTCTCAGGTTCAATTACCGGAAGAAATCCAGCACTTACACTGTGGAATTTACCGCAGAACAGCGGGCTTTGAAATCCTCGTCGAGTTCTTTATCAACATACGAAGAGTTCATCAGCGCGAGCAACGCCATATAATTGATCCTGAACGGAATAACATCACCGACACGATATTCAATGTCACTTTCTCCGACATCGAGAACCACCATATCGCTGCTTCCACCAACAATTTCAATTTTTTCATCGAGCGGCTGAATGTTTGCGGGCGAAAGATCGAGCAAACCGACATCAACGATGGCGCGTGTGGTATTTTTCACTTCTCCCAAATCGCTGAAATCCATCATTTCTCCATTCAGATTACTTCCGAACGTTCCTTCCGGGATATTCGGCTTGGCTTTAATTTCGATAATTTCAGCATGAAGCGTGAAGACATCATGATGCATGCCGTCAATAAAAGTATCGTCATAAACATTGGTTCCGAAATACAGCGTTTCCCCAACGCGGAAATGGTTGATATACGAAGGCATCTCATTGTTGAGAATGAGCGGAATGGCAACTGAAGCACCACCGGAAATATACGGAATGGTTATCCCGAAATGCTCCTGAATTTCTTTTCTGCATTCGTGGAGTGTTTTCATTTTGCTGTAATCAGGCAGAACACCATTCATACAGGTCAGATTCGTCCCGATTCCCACAATTCTGATATGCTGTAAATGTCTGATTTTCGTAAAAAATTCGAGCACCTTCTCCCGGACAACCCCTTCGCGCAACTCCCCCATCTCGATCATCACAACCACTTTGTGAATTTTGTTGAGTGCTCTAGCCTTTTCTGAAAGCAGTGAAAGTGTTTCAATTTCTGTATTGAAACTGACATCAGCATGCGTCGCCACATCCTCTGCGAACGTTAGCGGCGCAGGTTTTATATAAACGGTCTGAGCCTCGGGGTTGAGTTCTTTTATCGTCTTCAGGTTTGAAATTCTGGAGTCGCAGAATTCTTCAATCGGCAGCGCAAGCACTTCCTTCAGAAACGTTTCGTTACCGCACAAAACTTTGGTAACAATGCTCCATTCTATACTGTTTCTTTCAAAAAGATTATTGAGATAGTTGAAATTCTCCCTTAATTTCCTTTTGTTTAATGTTATTACTGACATTTTTTTCTTTTACCAGCCTCATCTCGAGATATTTTGAGGTGAAGCCTAATTTTTCATATAATTTTCTTGCCGGATTATCGGGTTCGCAGTGCAAAGCGATATCACCGTCGCACACCCTGATGGTTTCTTCCATCAGTCGTTTACCGATTCCTTTGCCACGGTACTGATCGTGAGTCGCGATGTAAACGAGGATATTTTCAGGAATGTACTTTTTCATTCCTGTACTGTTTACCACCACTGCTCCCACAATTACCTTATCGATTCCAGCAACGAGCAGATGTCCGCCCTTACCGTCGGAATCGCCGGCGATATAATCCAGCGCGAGCAGAATATCTTCCTGCGGATCGCCGAATTCCTGCAGATGCCGATGCAGAAATCCTGCAATTTCGTGCCGGTAAGACGAAGGAATACGGGTGTTTGAATATTTTATAATTTGCATTTTTACTTTGTTTAAGATTAAAATTTAGAGAAGACCCTGTGTTAGACAGCCGCCTGCTC
>JAEWOM010000096.1 GCA_023399675.1 Bacteroidota bacterium | reverse complement strand
GTTCCTTTTGCTCCGGGAAGAGGTGATGCCACTGCTGAACAAACCGATGCCGAATCTTTCGATGATTTGGAACCGCTGCACGACGGGTACCGTAACTGGCTGAAGAAAGATTATATCGTAAAACCGGAAGAATTGCTGCTTGACAGAACTCAGCTGATGAACCTCACTGCTCCGGAAATGGTAGTGCTTATTGGCGGAATGCGTGTGTTGGGAACCAATTACGGCGGAACGAAACACGGTGTGTTGACAGACAGAGAAGGACAGCTGACCAACGATTTCTTCGTAAATCTTACGGATATGAAGTTTAAATGGCAGCCGAATCAGGACGGCACCTACAACATTGTGGACCGCTCTTCCGGTGAAACCAAGTATACGGCAACGCGCGTGGATCTGGTACTCGGTTCGAATTCCATTTTGAGGTCTTATGCTGAAGTATATGCACAGGATGACAATAAGGAGAAATTTGTAAGAGATTTCATCAAGGCCTGGACTAAAGTAATGAACGCAGACCGTTACGACCTAAACTAAATTAGTCAAATAAACAGGAATCCCTTTTACTTTCGTAGAAGGTATTTTTTAATGAATTTTCTAAACCACTCAACCATTGCTAAAAACCCGGTATCCCCAGGGAGGTAATGAGAACCGGTGTTTTTCCGCGAGTCGGATTTTTTCTTCGGAAAACAGTTCTTCATATTCAGATGAATATTTACCGAAGTCACATTCCACCGATACATCTTTATTACTTAAATTAAAGATCCCGGTGACGGTGAAACCATTTTTTCGTCGAATAAACGACAGTACACTGTTCATCGCGCTGTTTGGTATGCGCTCCATTTCTCCACCCCATTTTCCGTTCCAGAGTGCTTCATTACGATCTTTTAAACCAAATAATGAACGGAATAATTTCTCATTTTCGTGCGATTGCCATTGAATGGGATCTCGCTCAAAAAACTGAAGGGAACGGTCCAGTCCCGCTTCCTGTCCATTATAAACGAGGGGCATGCCATCCATGAGAATGGTAAAAACCGTCATCGTTTCCAGCGCTGCACCAAAATTTTGCTGAGGTGTCCCTTCCCAGGAATTTTTATCATGATTGTCGATAAAGTTCAGTCGGATTCCAGCCTTCGGGAATACCGCTACATGTTCTGCGAGATATGCTTCCGCGAGATGGTTAGCGTGATATTCACCTGTAGAAATTCGGTGAAGCATATTCCATAATGTCCAGTTATAGGTGGCATCGAACGCATGCCGGTGAAGGTCGCGGTCTTCCGCTTCGGCGAGCATAAAGACGGGTTTTATGAGGTCGAGTTCTTTTCGGGCCTGTTCCCAGAAATCGACAGGAACAAAGCCTGCGACATCGCATCGGAAACCGTCAACATTATATTTGTCCACCCAAAATTTCATGGCATTCGTCATATATTCCCGCAAACCGGGATTGGAATAATCAAACTCAATGATATCATCATAGTCACGCCATTTTGTTGAGAGAAAATCTCCGTCCGACGTCTTTTTGTAGAATTCCGGATTAGTCTGAGTAAGTAGGTTGTCCCAACTGCTGTGATTCGCAACCCAATCTAAAATGACATGCATTCCGTTTTGGTGAATGGCGTTTACCAGCTCCTGAAAATCCGTTTCGTTTCCAAATTCGGGATTGATTCCAAGGAAATTCTGGACAGAATAATAACTTCCCAAACTTCCTTTTCGGTTAATTTCTCCAATCGGATGAACAGGCATCAGCCAGATAATATCAATACCGAGATCCTTAAGCCGTGGCAGTTGTTTTTGCGCAGATTTAAAAGTACCTTCCTGCGAAAACTGGCGAGTGTTCAGTTCATACAGTACAGCGTTCTTTATCCATTCCGGATTTTTTACCTGCACATATTCATGTGGAATGAAAGGATTATTGTTCAACGGTAAACTTAGTTTTGGAATATTATTGATTGTAATTTTGAATGCCTCCGGCGAATATAAGTAACGTTTTCTACAGGCCTTTTGTTATTTTTGAATTTAATAAAAATTCTATGATTCCCAAAAAAATACACTATTGCTGGTTTGGTGGTCACGATAAAAGTAAACTGGCGAACCACTGCATTCAAACCTGGAAAGATGTCCATCCTGATTTTGAAATAATTGAATGGAACGAAAGTAATTCGCCGCTGCAGGACAATAACTATGTAAAAGAAGCATTCGAACAGGGAAAATGGGCGTTTGTTTCCGATTATGTACGGTCCAAAGTGATGTTTGAGCATGGCGGCATTTATATGGATACCGATATGGAATTGAAATTACCGCTCGAAGAATTTCTTCATGAAAAGGCCATATGCGGTTTTGAAGTAAAAGGGGTGCCGTATTCTGCTTTTTGGATGGCTGAGCCCGGACATCAGCTTGCAAAAGATTTTATGGAGTATTACAATCGGCAGGAAGGTTTTGAAGAAAGGATTAATACAGATATTTTCTCAGAAATGCTTGAAAACGAATATGGTGCAGACCGATACTCCGATATGTATCAGGAACTCAAACACGGTGTTAAACTATATCCTTCGGTTTATTTTTCCCAGGATTTGCAAAAGAATTACGTAAGTCATCATTTCAACGGATCGTGGTTTGGAGGAGATTCTGAAAACACCCACAAAAAAATGGTCAATGTGTACGGTTTACTCGAAAGGTTAACGCAGTATCCGGATGCAAAAACAGCGATTAACAGTATTCTGGATGAACATCAGATTATCAATATTGAAGATGTGCTGGATCTGTTTCCATTTGATAAAATCGAGAAATACGTTGAATCCAGACAGAAACCGCAGGGGTAAGAAATCTACAAATCCATAAATTTTTGCACGTAAATCTTGCTTTTTCGGCGGAGTAAAGCCGAAGAAACGAACCGTTGGCAGTTTCTGACCTTTCCCTCCGAAATTCTTATCTTTGTGAGCAATGAAAACAGCGACCAAAGAGAAAGTTTCACAGGATATAGCTCTGAAAGCATTTCGTCACATGATGCTTGCAAAAGCGATGGCGGATATCTATGAAGAGAACCGAAATATTACCAAATACGTTCATTCCACTTCACGCGGACATGAAGCCATTCAGCTGGCTACAGCCTATCAGCTGACGCCGGAAGATTGGGTTTCTCCGTATTACCGTGACGAAAGCCTTTTACTTGGAATCGGCTTCGAGCCGTACAGGTTAATGCTTCAGCTGCTGGCGAAAGCTGAGGATCCTTTTTCCGGAGGCAGGTCTTATTATTCGCATCCGTCCAGCCGCGAGGAGGACAAGCCGAAGATCATTCACCAAAGTTCAGCGACCGGAATGCAGGCAATTCCTACAACCGGTGTTGCACAGGGAATTAAATATATTCAGGAATTCGGAATTCAGGAATTTGAAAAAAATCCGGTTGTCGTTTGCAGTCTGGGTGATAATTCCGTAACAGAAGGTGAGGTGGCCGAAGCTTTTCAGTTTGCAGCATTGCACCAGTTGCCGGTGATCTTTCTCGTTCAGGATAATGAATGGGGGATTTCTGTAACGAAAGATGAAGCCCGAACCTCCGATGCATACGATTACGCTGCAGGTTTTGTCGGGCTGAACAGGATGCGTGTTGACGGTACAGACTTCATTGAGAGTTATCTGGCGATGAAGCAGGCTGTAGATTTTGTGCGTGAAGAAAGAAAGCCACTGCTCGTTTGTGCGAAAACCGTATTGATCGGGCACCATACTTCAGGCGTTCGTCGTGAATTTTATCGTGAT
>JAEWOM010000055.1 GCA_023399675.1 Bacteroidota bacterium | reverse complement strand
CTGTTCACGAGGCGGAATGTATGAATTCCGAATCCTTCCATCATACGTAAAGACTTGGGAATACCTCTGTCGCTCATTACCCAGGAAGTCATGTGCATGGTTTCGGGAACAAGCGAAACGAAATCCCAGAATGTGTCGTGTGCAGAAGCAGCCTGCGGCATTTCGTGGTGCGGCTCCGGTTTTACAGAGTGAATAAAATCGGGAAATTTCATCGCATCCTGAATTGCAAAAACCGGAATATTATTTCCAACCAAATCGAAAATTCCTTCATCTGTATAGAATTTAACTGCAAAGCCGCGAACATCGCGTGCCAGATCAGTCGATCCTTTAGATCCTGCTACTGTGGAAAACCGTACAAAAACCGGTGTTTTGCGGGATGTGTCATTCAGGAAACCCGCTTTGGTAACTTCTTCCTGACTTTCATACAGTTCAAAAATTCCATGAGCGCCGCTTCCTCTTGCATGAACAATTCTTTCCGGAATTCTTTCGTGATCAAAATGAGTAATTTTTTCTCTCAGAATAAAATCTTCCAGAAGGGAAGGTCCGCGTTCGCCTGATTTCAGTGAGTTGTTATTGTCGTTGATGCGTACACCCTGATTGGTTGTGAGAAACTGATCATCTCCTGATGAGGTGTTTTTTTGCAGGTCGTCAATTTTTTTATTGTTGTTTTTTTCGTCGGATTTTTTATTTTTCATAGTACTGATTAGTGTTTCGGAAAATTATTGAAGAAAAAAACGGTCCGTAGACCGCTTTGTTATTTATTTAGCTTTAAGGTTGATTTCCTTTTTTGCCAGTTTTGTAAGATCCTTGTCGCAGGTCTTTTCTTCATTCAGTGTTTCAAGCATGAGCTTTAGAACGTCCTTTTTGTTCAATAATTTGGCGTAGGTTGCAATTGTGCCGTACGAAGCTATTTCGTAGTGTTCCACTTTTTGTGCTGCAGCGATAATAGCAGCATCACGCACAGCGCCCGGCTCCGTTTCAGCCATAATTCCCTCTGCTTCTTTCAGCAATCCGTCCATAGCATCGCACTTCGCAGCTTCAGCCTTTTCTTTCATTGCCTTGAATGCATCTTCCAGTCGGGTAACATGTTTTTTCGTTTCCTGCAGGTGACCGTCAATTGCAGTTTTGAGGTTTTTCGATGTTGCATTTTTCTTCATTTTCGGAAGCGCTTTTACCAGTTGCTTTTCTGCCCAGTAAAGGTCCTTCATTCCGTCCAGCATAAAATCTTTAAGTTGATCAGCTGCATCTGCTTTCGGCTTAATTTTGCCGGCAGGTGTGGTTTTCTTTGCCATAGTTCTAAATTGTTTAATGTTTACTCAAAGTTACGTAAATAATGCAGTTGGAAAATGACAGAATTCTAATCTTATAAAAGTTTTAACTGATTGTATAAAAAAATAACCGGCATTTGTTAAAAAATTCTTAAATATCCAGTTTTGTGCTGTTTAATCGGAGAGAATTCAGGATGACGGATACGGATGAGAAACTCATCGCAGCAGCTGCAATCATCGGGCTCAGCAGAATTCCAAAAAAAGGATAGAGCAATCCGGCTGCAACCGGAATTCCGACGGTGTTGTAAAGGAACGCGAAAAATAAATTCTGCTTAATGTTTTTTACCAGTTTTTCACTTAAGATTTTCGATTTGGCAACGCCCAGAACGTCCCCTTTCACCAGTGTGATTTCTGCACTCTCAATTGCGACATCACTTCCGGTTCCCATTGCAATTCCGATGTCGGACTGTGCCAGTGCAGGTGCATCGTTGATGCCGTCACCGGTCATTGCTACAATTTTTCCTTCGTGCTGCAGTTTTTTCACCTCTTCCATCTTGTCCTGCGGTAATGCACTGGCTATGAATTTTTTAATACCGATTTCATCTGCGACGGCTTTCGCAGTATGTTCGTTGTCACCGGTGATCATGATGACTTCAACGCCGGCATTCTGCAAAAATTCAACTGCTTTTTTGGAGGTCGGTTTAATTTTGTCGGAATATTTCAGGAAGCCTAAAACCCGGTAGTCATTGCTAAGAAAGGAGACCGTTCCGGCTTTTTCCTGATGGGAAATTACCTGCCGTTTCAACTCTTCAGGAAGCTGAATACCGAACGACTCGAGCATCGCCTGATTCCCGAGTAAAACCGTTTTACCGTTAATAACTCCCTTGATTCCTTTACCGGTAATATTTTCAAACTGTTCAACTTTTTCGAAAACTTCATTGCCTTTTTTGAATTCAGATAAAACGGCGGTCGCGAGCGGATGTTCAGAACTTTGGTTGAGTGAGGCGGCGAGTTTTAAAATTTCGTTTCTGTCGGAATTACCGTTTGTGATGATTTTTTCCAGGCTAGGTTTGCCTATAGTTAACGTTCCTGTTTTATCGGTAATAAGAACATTTACTTTGCTCATCTGTTCCAGAGCTTCAGCATTTTTAATCAGAATTCCGTTTTTTGCCCCTTTTCCAATTCCCACCATCAAACTCATAGGGGTTGCTAAACCCAATGCGCAGGGACAGGCTACAATGAGCACTGCCACGGCATTAGCCAAAGCCAGCATCCATCGGTTTTCCCCGCCAAAAATTAACCATGCGAAAAAGGTAACAACAGCGATGATGATCACTGCCGGCACAAAAATTTTTGAAATCTTATCGGCGAGTTTCTGCATCGGTGCTTTGCTTCGGCTCGCATTGTTCACCATGTCAATGATTTTGGATAGCAATGTGTCATCCCCGACTTTTTCTGCAGACATCAGGAAGGTTCCGTTTCTGTTAATCGTTCCGGAAGTCACCTCATCATCGGTATTTTTCTCCACAGGAATCGGTTCTCCGGTAATCATACTTTCATCAATACTTGAAGCACCTTCAGTAATTTTACCGTCAACCGGAATTTTTTCTCCGGGCTTAACACGTAAAATATCACCTTTTTTCACTTCAGCAAGCGGAATTTTCTTTTCCCGGCCGTCGGTTACGAGATTCGCTTCATCAGGTGAAAGACTCATCAGTTCTTCGATGGCTTTTCCTGTTTTTTGATGTGCTCTGGCTTCCATAAGCTGACCTAAAATCACCAGTGTGAGAATGACCGACACCGCTTCAAAATAGAGCGGGATTTTGCCGTCGTGGCTCATTTCGTGCGGCAATAATCCGGGAAAAAACAGCGCTACCAGACTGAAAAGAAATGCGGCTGCAACACCCAAAGCGATCAGTGAAAACATGTTCAGATTCCAGGTCCGGAAAGAATGGTAACCGCGAACAATTAAAAACCATCCCGAGTAGAACACCACGGGCAGTGTGAGAATCAGTTCGAGGATGCCCTGAACTTTATTGGTGAAAGGCCAGTCAATCCACATTCCGCCCATAGACAGAATAAAAACCGGAACAGTGAATGCAACGGCAATCCAGAATTTTCTCGACAGTTTTTCCACTGTCCTGTCTTCTGCTGCATCAGGGTTTTTTCCGGGAATCTGCACGAGATCCATTCCGCAAACCGGACAGCCAACGTTGGAATCATAAACTTTATCTCCTTCGCAAAACATAGGGCAGTAGTATTTTCCCGCA
>JAEWOM010000017.1 GCA_023399675.1 Bacteroidota bacterium | reverse complement strand
ATGTACAGATTTCCGTCCAGTACACCGTCCTGATCTATTTCTCCAGCGTATTCGAGCAGTGTAACCCAGCGGAATTTTTCTCCGACAAAATTCAAAGCAGATTCCGTGGTAAGCAGTTTTGTTGTTGACGCCGGAATCAGCGGCATGGTTTCATTATGCGAGGAAATTACTTTTTTCGTTTTCGGATCATACAGTACAAAACCCCACTTTGCATTTTTCAGAACGGAGTCAGTCATCATCGTGTTCAGATTGATGTCAACAAGTTCCTTCGCCGAAAGTACAATTTTGTCTGCTGCAGGAGTTGCAGAACCCGGCAGATTCACCGATGTCTGATTTTCGTACATCGACGGATACTGTCTGGCGGTTGAACTTGCCGACTGCCCGAAAACGACCGCCGAAAGTGCTACTGTAACTCCCGTTAAAACTCTTCTATATTTAATCATCTTTTTCAATTTTTATCATTTCATATTAGTGTGCTGTGCATCACAATTATTGCAAACCGCGCTCCAACGCAGCACATAATGAGCCAAAAATAAAAATTATTGCTGAAAATCAGCAAATTAATCATTGTAAATTCCTCAAAATACCGTTAAAATTTGTTAAAAATCGACTAAAATCAGCTTTTTTATACTTCGGTAAGCGGTGATTTCTTCAAATTCATCCAAAGATTGAGTTACAAGATTCTTTAATTGTATATAGTTTTTACCACGTGGAAGTTTTAATAAAATCTGGTACTGATACAGTAAATTTATTCTGCCCAGCGGTGCTTTTTCCGGTCCAAGAATATATTCTTCGGGAAGGTATTTGCGCACCAGTGATGTGAGATATAGTGAAGCTCTGTTGACTTTTTCTTCCTTTCGGTGCCGAAGTTCGATGAGTATGGTTCGGGAATACGGCGGATAGTTGAATTTTTTTCTCTCTTCCAGAAAATAGGTATAAATAGCCGCAGGATTAGACTCCTTAATCAACTGGAAAACCTGATTATACGGATTGAAAGTCTGAATCAGCACTTTTCCCTGTCCTGACACCCTTCCTGCCCTTCCTGAAACCTGCGTGATCAGTTGAAAAGCCCGCTCTTCAGCACGAAAATCCTGTACGTACATCATCTGATCGGCCCTGGGAATTCCGACCAGTTCGATATGATCGAAATCCAGTCCTTTGGAAATCATCTGTGTACCGACGATAATATCTGTTTCTCTGTTCTCAATTTTTTCATAGAGTTTTTCGTACGCGAACTTCCTGCGCATACTGTCCACGTCCATTCTGTCCACTTCTGCACCGGGAAAAAGATTACTCAGTTCTTCATAAATCTGCTCCACGCCAATTCCCCTTGTATTTAGATTTTGCGAAAAACATTTCGGACAGGCGGAAGGTTTTGCAGCTTTATGACCGCAATAATGACATTTCAGTTCATTTGAAAACTTGTGGTAGGTCATTACCACATCGCAGTTTGAGCAGTATGCAGCATATCCACAACTTTCACATTCCACAACGCTCGCAAATCCCCGGCGGTTATGCAGAATCATGATTTGCTTTTTTGCCTCGAGCTGCTGTCGCATCTCTTCAAGCAGAACCTGTGTGAAATTTCCGGTTACCTGTTTGGATTCCGACGCTTCCCTGAAATTTATAAGGTGAAATTCCGGCATCGCGACATTGCGGAACCGCTGCTTAAGCGGTACGTATTCCAGTTTACCGGTTTGGGCGAGATAGTAGCTTTCAACAGACGGCGTTGCTGAACCGAGAATTACTGAAGCTTCGTAATACTTTGCAAGAATCAGCGATGCATCTTTCGCATTGAAATATGGGGAGATTTCGCGCGGTTTGTAGGCAGTATCATGTTCTTCATCAACTACGATCAGACCAAGATTTTCAAAAGGTAAAAACAGCGAAGCGCGGGTGCCGATCAGAATTTTTACTTCATTATTTCGTACCCTCTTCCAGATTTCCACTCTTTCGAAGTCGGAAAGTTTCTGATGATAATAACGCAGTTGCGCTCCGTATTTTTTCTCCAGGCGCTGCGTAATTTGCTGGGTTAGGGAAATCTCGGGCAACAGAAAAAGGACATTTTTGCCCTGTGAAATGGTTTCTTCAATTTTTTCCAGATATACATGCGTTTTTCCCGATGACGTTACACCGTGAAGCAGCACATTTTTGCCTGCCGCGAATGCATGATCTATCTGTTCTTTAGCTGCCTGCTGTTCGTCTGACAGCATTTCGAGGTCTTCTGTTTCGCCTTCATACACAGCCACGCGGTCTTTCTGGAGAAAATATTCTTCGGCAAGACCTTTGTCTACCAGCGCTTTCATTTGGGCAGATGCAAAATTTCCCTGTTCAAGCAGATCCGATTTTCTGATCGGTTTATCCTGCTCTTCAGTCTGTTTTTCGAGCAAGAGCAGAAACAGTTCCTGCTGTTTGGCTGCTTTTTTCAGTTGCAGGAGAATCTGTGGCAGGTTGGAATGGACGCTTTCCGGATCTTTAATTCTTACGTAAGAAATCTCCTTTGCTTTGTATTTCTCCGTGATTTTTTCATCGATGACGATGTACTGCAGATC
>JAEWOM010000016.1 GCA_023399675.1 Bacteroidota bacterium | reverse complement strand
CCATTCTTCCAGCCCACCTGCTGCAATGATTTCATAAACCTCTGCTCCGGCTTCTACCAGCTTTTTATTGATGGCGGCGATATCTTCAGCAGAATGAGTAAGCAGCGAGATCTCATGATCTGATTTTAACTGAACTTCTTTGTCTGTGCTGAACAGACCCGTGTATTTTTCAGCATTTTTTACCGAGAATTTCGTGCGCTGGAATTTGTACAGATTATTCAGGTCTTCCTTGCTGCCTTCAAATACGATTTCACCGTGCGAAATAATCCCGAGGTGCGTTACCATTTTATCAATTTCCTGCAGGAGATGGCTGGAAATAAGGATGGTGACACCATTCTCGCGGTTCAGTTTCTTAAGCAGTTCCCGAATTTCCATCATTCCGTTCGGATCGAGACCGTTTACCGGTTCATCAAGTACGAGGAGTTCCGGATTGCTGATTAGCGCAAGGGCAATGGCAAGTCTCTGCTTCATACCCAGCGAATACTTTTTCATCCTGATATTTCCCGCGTCTGTCAGACCTACAAGTTCTAAAGCCTCGTCGATTCTGCTTTCATCGAGATTTCGAACGATGCAGACGATTTTCAGATTATTTCGGCCGGAAAGATGGTCGTAGAATGCAGGATAATCAATCAGGGAACCGATTCGGTGCAATGCGTAGGGATAAACTGCAGCGGTAGGCTCACCAAAAACCTTCACTGCATTTTCTTCGTCATTAAAAAGCCCCATGATCAGACGCATTGTGGTAGATTTTCCTGCGCCGTTAGCTCCGAGAAAACCATAAATAGAACCTTTCGGAACACTGAGGTTTACGTTCTTCAGCACGAGTTTTTTGGTATCGAAACCAAAATTGAGATTCCGTATCTCAATTAAATTTTCCATAGATCAGTTTTTGTAATAAGTTACTCAGCACTTCAAAATGTTACAGTTGAAACAAATGCCAAAAAGTAAATCTAAAAAAAATCACCCAAATTATTTTGAGTGATTTTCTATTTTTTACCAGATCTTAATTCTGTCAGCAGGTGCTTTCCAGTGTTTGTCTCCCGGTTTTGTACTGAATGCATTATGGAACGAATCCAGATTAAGCAGCGGTGCAAAAGCGCGGTAATAACCCGGTGAATGCGAATCTGTTTTAACCTGATTGATCATATACTGATCTGTAGATTTTGTTCGCCAAACAGTTGCCCAGCTCATGAAAAAACGCTGATCCTGGGTATAACCACTGATCAGGCCCGGGTTTCCGTGATCCTTCAGATACATTTGCAGGGCTTCGTAAGCCACAGCAACACCACCCAAATCACCGATGTTTTCGCCACTCGTAAATTTTCCGTTTACGAAACTTCCTTTCACCGGTTCGTACAGGTCGTACTGTGCGGCAAGCAGTCCGACCTTCTGATCAAAATTCTTGCGGTCAGCATCTGTCCACCAGTTGTTCAGGTTTCCGTCTCCATCGAAACGCGAACCGCCATCGTCAAATCCGTGAGAAATTTCATGGCCGATTACCGCACCGATTCCTCCGAAATTCACTGCAGGATCTGCTTCAAAATTGAAGAAAGGCGGCTGCAGAATCGCGGCAGGAAATACAATTTCGTTATTAGAAGAACTGTAATACGCGTTCACAGTCTGCGGGCTCATCCCCCATTCTGTGCGGTCCACAGGTTTGCCTACTTTGTCCAGCATGCGCTGATAATTCCAGGCCGTAAGATTTTTCATATTCCCGTGCAGTGTTCCGCCGTTGTCTGCTGAGGTAAACTGAAGTTTACTGTAATCTTTCCATTTGTCCGGATAGGCAATTTTCACCGAAAATTTCGAAAGTTTTTCCTGCGCTTTCGCTTTCGTTTCGTTACTCATCCAATCCAGCCTGTTGATTCTTGCCGAAAATGCGCGGCGAATATAATCGATATAGGTTTCCATCTGCGCTTTAGCTTCTGCCGGAAAGTATTTCTCAACATACAGTTTTCCGAAAGCTTCGCCCAGCGAACCGTTAATCATCTGCAGGCCACGTTTGTCCATCGACCTTTGCTCCTGCTGGCCCTGAAGATATTTCGAATAGAAATCAAACCGCAGATCATCCATTTTCTTGTTCAGAGAACCCATGTTGCCGCGCAGATAATGCACTTTCATATAGTCTTTCAGCAGCGGAAGATTTTTCGCGCTGATTAAAGAATCCATATTCTGATAATATTTCAGTTCGCCGATGATCACGCGGTCTGTCTGCACACCCACGTTCTGCAGGTAATTCGGAAGATTTACGTTCTTCACAAGCGGGCGCAGTTCTTCAACGGTCTTCGGATTGTATCTTTTGTTGGCATCACGGCCTTCTTCATTGGTAAGCAGGGTTTTAGCCAGCGATTTTTCAAAGTCCACAATTTTCTGTGCGGTTTGTGCAGTATTGCTGTAACCAAGCTCCGTCAGCAGCTTCCCGACAAAATTCTTATATTCATTAAGCGTTGCGGTGTTTGCTGCATTTTCTTTCTGATAATAATCTTTTCCGAGTCCGAGTGCAGGTCCTGAAAGGTACACCGCATTCATCTTCGAATTTTTCATATCCGAACCTACTCTCCAGCCGTAAAACGGATTGAAGCCTTGTCTTGTTTCTTCATTAAGATATTTCTGCAGGTCCGCCAGATTTTTGATGGCATCGATCTTCGCAATATCTGCTTTTATCGGCGACAACCCCAGTTCATTTCTCTTGTCCCAGTCGATAAAAGTACTGTAAAGTGCCTGTATTTTCTGTCCTTCAGTGCCGGGCGCGTACTGATCACTGAGGATCTTGTTCATAATTTCCAGAGAAGCATTATCCGTATCTTCTCTCAGCTTATTAAAAGAACCCCAGGTTGCCTTATCGGAGGGTATTTCTGCATTTTTGAACCAGTTACCGTTCACAAAACTGAAAAAATCATCCTGCGGACGAACTGATTTATCCATATATTCCAAAGCAAGGCCCTGTTCAGGAATCTGATTTTGTGCCGGAGCTGCTGCCACGGTGGTTTCCGTCTGTTCCGGCTTAACATGCGTGGTGCATGATACTGCAGTAGCGAGCCCCGCAAGAGCAAGAACGGAAATTTTTAATTTATTCATGAAAGTGATTATTTGATTAAAAACCGTCTAATTTAATCAATTTTTCTGAATTACAGCGCGTGAAACGTCGTGTTTACCGCATTTCTTGACGATTATGTTTTAAGGGTAAACAGGTCTTAAAAAATATGATTGATTACTTCGCAGGATTCGCTGCAGCACTTTCATTGACCAGTAAATGGATCAGATCCTGAATGGCTTTCATAGAAACGAAATTCATGAAATCCCTGCGGTCTAAATGAGGCAGAAAGTGCTCGCTGGTTTTTTCGAACTGACCAATTCGCAGCGAATAAAATACTTTACCCACTTCATTATCAAACTCATCCGAACCGGGTCCGGCAACACCGGTCGTGGCAATGGCAATATCCGTATTAAAAAGTTTCCGGCATCCCAGGCTCATCTCCTGCGCAACTTCCGCAGAAACCACCGTATTATTTTCGATTGTTTCGGGTGAAACGCCCAGAATTTCGGTTTTCTTTTGCGTCTGATAACAAACCACGCCTCCCAAG
>JAEWOM010000009.1 GCA_023399675.1 Bacteroidota bacterium | reverse complement strand
TTTTGGTACTAGAGCTTTGGTTGTAAATCCTTATATGGTAGCTTCTTCGCCTGAAGGCTGGCATTTTGACGGAACTACGCGTTACACCACAACACGTGGTAACAATGTTTATGCGTATGAAGATATTTCGAATTCCAATGTACCCGGCAACAGCGCAGACGGCGGCCCGGGAAGAGTGTTCGATTTCCCTTTTGATCCGCTGCAGAGTCCGACCTTCAACAGAAATGCAGCAATAACAAACCTGTTCTATGCGAACAATATGGTGCACGATGTTTTCTATAAATTCGGTTTCACACCAACGGCAAGAAATTTCCAGCAGACTAATTTTGGACTTGGAGGTGTTGGGAATGACTATGTAAATGCCGAAGCACACGACGGCGGAGGAACACATAACGCGAATTTCGCAACACCTGCGGATGGTGGCAAACCAAGAATGCAGATGTATCTTTGGAATCCAACCATCAGACCATACCTTTTCTATAATTCTCCTGCTGATGCAGTACCGAGAAGACCACTTGTCGGCAGAGCAAACTTTGGTCCACCATTGGATCTGGTCTGGGCTCAGGGAGACGTACAGCTCGCAAATGTTATTGACGGATGTTCGCCGCTGACACCAAACTCTATGACAGGAAAAATCGGGTTGGTGGAAAGAACTTCCAACTGTACTTTCGTTGTTAAAGTGAAGAATGTTCAGAATGCCGGAGGTTCCGGAGCGATTATTTACAACGGGCCGACATTTACAGGTGTTGTCAACATGGGTGGCACAGATCCTACCATCGGAATTCCTGCTATTCTTGTAGACAATACTGAAGGTGAATTCATTAAAGCCAAACTGGCAGCAGGTACAACGGTTAATGTAACGCTTAAAGATGATCCTGCCCAGTATGGAAAACTGGACGGAAGCTTCGATAACGGCGTTATTATTCACGAATATGGCCATGGTATTTCCAACAGAAACACCGGTAACGGATATGCCTGTCTGAGCACCACCAATTCAAAAGAACAAATGGGTGAAGGATGGTCCGATTTCTTTGCGATGATGCTTACAAACCGACCTAACGATCATGCGGGAGTTCCACGAGGAATGGCTACTTATGTATCAGGACAGCAACCAACCGGCGTCGGCATCAGACCTGCAAGGTATTCCCCGAATTTCGCTTACAACAACTACACGTACGGAGATACGAACTCAATGCAGTATATGAGTAACGGTGTACTGGTTCCTCACGTACACTCGATCGGATTTGTTTTCGCGTCGATTCTTTGGGATCTGCACTGGAAATATGTTGAAAAATACGGTTATGCAGCTGATGTTACCGCAAATCCTACCAGTGGAAGTGCAAGAGTACTGCAACTGGTAATGGATGGCCTGAAACTGCAGGAATGCAGCCCAACCTTCGTTTCCGGACGGGATGCAATTCTCGCTGCTGAAATGGCTACGACAAACGGTGCAGACAGATGTATGATCTGGCAGGCGTTCGCAGCCAGAGGAGTAGGTGTTAATGCAACTGCAGGTTCTAAAACAAATATTACTGACCAGACTGAAGATTTCACTGTTCCTGCAGACTGTCTGATCGGAACCAGTGAAACGGATGCGGCAAGTGCTATCAGCATTTATCCGAACCCTGCACAAAATGAATTCTTTATCAACTTCCCTACAAACCAGTTAGGAAAAGCTAAAGTTGAAGTTTTTGATGCTACAGGCCGTCTGGTAATGTCTGAAGACAGAATTGATCCAAGCCAGAGAAAAGCATTCTCTACCTCAAAGCTTGTGAACGGAGTTTATATTGTCAAAGTAAAAGGCCTTGGCCTGGAAAGCAGTTCTAAACTTCTGGTAAAGAAATAACAGGAACTTAGTTAATAATAAAAATGGCCGCTGAAATTTTTCAGCGGCTTTTTGTTTTCCGATATTGAAGAATCAATTCGGAGCTAATTAGAGTGTACCTGTCGTTTGCCGACTGTTTGTACAATTTGGCGCAAACAAAAAGTCATTCAAAAAAATGAATGACTTTTCTATCTGTTGTTGTCTGATGCAATTAGTGCTTCTTGAAAGCAGCGTCTTTAATTCTCGCTTTCTTACCTCTAAGTTCGCGGAAGTAATAGATTCTTGCTCTTCTTACTTTACCTCTTCTGTCAACTTCAATTTTCTGAAGCGCAGGCATGTTCAAAGGGAATACTCTTTCTACACCAACATCACCGCTCATTTTTCTGATGGTGAAAGTTTTGGTAGCACCGGTTCCTCTCAACTGAATAACCGTACCTTTGAAGAACTGAGTTCTTGTTTTGTTCCCTTCTTTAATTTCAGTGTAAACAGTGATGTTATCTCCTGCTTTGAACTCCGGGAATTCCTTTTTAGTAATGTACTTGTCCTGTACGTACTTTAATAAATCCATTATTAATAAAAAAAAATTAACGCCAAGCAACTTACACGGCTATCGTCAGAGGTTGGTTAACAGGGTGCAAAAATACCACATCTTTTCCACACAGCCAATAACTTACAGAAATTTTTTCTTTAAACACTGTATTGTTTTAAGATTTCGTTGTGCCGCCATTGTGCAGAGCGTATTCTGCTGCTAAATTTACTTCGAAAATAGAACATCCGATGTCGATTATCGTCTGAAAATAAATAATGGAAAAGCGGTTTATAAAAATTGGAATTCCGATAAGGAAAATTGGGGAAATGTGCGTATTTTTATCTGCAGATAATAAGTCGTCGGTTCCGGTCCGTTAATTACTAAACGGAGTCGGGAATCTTCAATAAAAAATCGATAAATAATGATTGACAAACGAGTAAAAAATGCAGAGGAAGCGATTGCCGGAATAACAGACGGTATGACTTTAATGCTGGGCGGTTTCGGGCTTTGCGGAATCCCTGAGAACTGCATCAATGCACTGGTAGAAAGCAATGTTACCGATCTCACCTGCATTTCCAACAATGCAGGGGTGGATGATTTCGGACTGGGCCTTTTGCTGCAGAAAAAAAAGATCAAAAAAATGATTTCATCCTACGTGGGTGAAAATGCAGAATTCGAAAGACAGATGCTTTCCGGAGAATTGGAGGTAGAATTAACGCCCCAGGGAACACTCGCGGAGAAATGCCGCGCTGCACAGGCCGGAATTCCTGCTTTTTATACACCTGCAGGCTACGGAACTGAAGTGGCTGAAGGGAAGGAAGTGAAAGATTTCGACGGTAAACCTCACATTCTGGAGCACGCTTTTAAGGCAGATTATGCTATTGTAAAAGCCTGGAAGGGCGATCATGCCGGAAATCTTATTTTTAAAGGATCGGCCCGGAATTTTAATCATCCGATGGCAGGCGCAGGCAAAATTACCATTGCCGAAGTGGAAGAACTGGTTGAACCGGGAGAACTGGATCCAAATTTCGTTCATATTCCGGGTATCATGGTTCAGCGCATTTTCCAAGGTGAGAAATTTGAAAAGAGAATCGAGCAGCGTACAACCAGAAAACACGAATCATAATGCTTACGAAAGAACAGATTGCTAAAAGGATATCAAAGGAAGTAAAAGACGGATATTACGTAAACCTGGGCATCGGAATTCCGACGCTGGTTGCGAATTACGTACCCAAAAACCTCAATGTAGAGTTCCAGAGCGAAAACGGAGTACTGGGAATGGGTCCGTTTCCTTTCGAAGGTGAAGAAGACCCGGATGTAATAAACGCAGGATAACAGACCATTACAACGCTTCCCGGAGCTTCGTTTTTCGACAGTGCATTCAGTTTTGGTATGATCCGCAGCAAAAAAGTGGACCTCACTATACTCGGTGCGATGGAAATTTCGGAAAAAGGAGATATTGCCAACTGGAAAATTCCCGGTAAAATGGTGAAGGGAATGGGTGGAGCGATGGATCTGGTGGCTTCTGCAGAGAATATTATCGTTGCCATGATGCACGTAAACAAGGCCGGGGAAAGCAAAATCCTGAAGGAATGTACGCTTCCGCTAACCGGTGTAAACTGTGTGAAAAGAGTCGTAACTGAACTTGCAGTAATGGATATAGCTCCGGACGGGATTAAATTACTGGAAAGAGCTCCGGGAGTATCTGTAGAAGATATTGTGAATGCCACGGAAGCTGATCTGATCGTCGAAGGTGAAATTCCTGAAATGATCATCGATTAATAATCACCGCTAAATGAATAGAGCACTTCAATAATAGGGAGTGCTTTTTTTATGGCTCAAAACTTTCAAATTTCCCACTGTCATAAAACAGAACGATTCTTTTTATCTTATCTTCTTCATTTTCAGTTGGTTGTATAGAAGGTAAGGGATTTTGATGCGCTAATCGCTGAGAATTGGAAATTTCAGCCGTTTCTGAAATCCTGTCAGGAATTTGCGATTCTGAACCACGCTCTGCATTTAGTGACGCATCTTTTTTTTGTGTACGGTCTTCACTTTCTGTAAATCCCAAATCTTCGTCGCCGATCAGAGAAAACAAATCGGGAAGGGAAGTGGGGGTCTGATTGGGTTCTTTTGCTGGAATTTCTTCGGGCTCGCCGGCACTTTTCAGCATTTCACCTTCGCCTGTAATCAACCATTCCCATTCAAATTCATGAAAACGCTGTTTTACTTTGATGAGAAAATCAAGTGAGGGCTTGTTCCGTCCTGAAGTGATGTGAGAAATCGATGAACGCTGGACATCGATCTCATCAGCGAACTCGGATGAGGAGTAACCGGAGTATTCGATAATTTTCGAAATTCGGGCGTTTAAATCTTTCATGATTCTGCAAGTTTACAATTACAAATGTAATAATTAAAGCATACAAATGTATTATACAAAAGTAAACCGCAGGCGCAAAAAGAATGTTACAAAAGTAAAAGCCAGCAGTTAACATGCTGGCTTTGTGAAATTTAATTAATTTATATATGTGAATTAACGATGTAAATGTTCGTCTTTTTTCGGATCATACTTAAG
>JAEWOM010000276.1 GCA_023399675.1 Bacteroidota bacterium | reverse complement strand
ATTTGGTGCTGCTGATCCGAACCAGTATTTCATCCGTACCGATGTCGCTGCTCCGAATCAATATCTGATACAGCGAAATATCCTCAAAAACATTCAGGATATCATTCATTGCAGGCGGGTAAATGGTTGTCCCCTTGTATTTAATCATCTGCTTTTTTCGTCCGACAACCGGGCCGAGACGTAACGTTGTGCGGCCGCAGCTACATTTTTTGTCGTGTGCGCGTACCAGATCGCCGGTTTTAAAACGGATCAGCGGTAACGCTTCTACGCCGAGGGTTGTTATGACGAGTTCCCCGCTTTCCCCGGCCTGCACAGGAAGGCCTTCATCATCTACAATCTCCGTGATAATCAGTTCAGGATGCTGGTGTCCGCCATTCTGAAATTCGCATTCTGCAAAGGCTGTACTCATTTCTGTGGATGCGTAAGTGGAAAAAAGTTTGATATTCCACTTTTCGGTAATTTTTCTCGAAAGTTCAGAATCGGTAAAATCCTGGTTTCTTAAGCTTTCACCAATACAGACAGCACCGTAAACCGACGAGTTTTTATAATCAATTCCATGATTTTCAGCGTATTCAATCATTTTCAGTAAAAATGACGGAACGGTAATCAAAAATTTGGGTTTATAGCGTAAAATGCTGTCCCACTGAAGTTCCGGAATTCCGGGACCCATTCTGATGACACTGGCACCCATTTTCCTCAATCCCAAAAAATAAGCGAGTCCGGCCATAAACCGTTTGTCAATAGTGGTCATCATCTGCACCAAGTCTCCTTCTCTGATTCCTGCACAGGCGAACGAAATCGCTTCGTTATAGGCAAGACGCTCGAGATCGCTATCCGAAAGTCCAAAACTTACTGGGTCTCCCAAAGTGCCGGAAGTAGTGCTGTAATCGACGATTTTTTCCGGTCCGACACAAAAAAAATCATCATTATGATGCTGTAAATCTTCCTTTGTGGTAAACGGAATTTTAGCAAGATCTTCCAGCCTGGTAATTTCATCCGGATTAATCTGATGCTTTGCAAAAAGATTTCGGTAGAATGGCGAATGCTCAGCAGCGTAATGTACTGCTTTGCGGAGTTTTTCCTCCTGAAATTCTCTTATTTTCGCTGGTTCAGCGTATTCGATTTTTGGGTAGAGTTCCAAAATTATTTTTTTACAAATTTATGAAAATGGCTGCGCTTTAACATTCTTTGCTGCAATCGTTCTTTATTTTGTATAAAAAACAGTTCACTCATAAAAATTCAATATTTTTAGGCAAAATTTTTCGCCCATGGTACTCAGCCGAATATGGTCCGCGTTCATCATCGTCGCAATTCTGGTCGCAAGCATCAAGTACATGTTCTCGCCAAATTTCAGCAGCATCTACAATGATATGGTTGTCGGAAAAGGAGGCGATACGATAAAAATTGAGCAGAAAGCAGTGTCCCAACTGAGTCCGCAACTGCAGCAAAACCTTGCGTTGAATAACGATGTGGAAGAAGGAAGAATTCATTACAAAACTGACAGTCTTAAACAGAATGTGCAGGTGTACCGGATACAGGGTGCAGACGGTGTCATCGGAACATCGGAAACGGCAGTGAAAATCTGTCTTGGTTTGATCGGTATTATGACGCTCTTTATGGGATTTATGGGAATTGCTGAAAAAGCCGGAGGGATTAATTTACTCTCAAGGATGATTCAGCCGTTTTTCTCAAAGCTCTTTCCTGAAGTTCCCAAAAACCATCCTTCTTTCGGACATATGATGCTGAATTTCAGTGCCAATCTTCTCGGATTGGATAATGCTGCAACACCGTTCGGACTGAAAGCGATGGAAAGTTTGCAGACCCTCAATCCTTCCGCCGAACGCGCGAGTAATGCTCAGGTGATGTTCCTTTGTCTGCATGCGAGCGGACTTACCTTGATTCCGGTTTCGATTATTGCAATTCGTGCAAGCATGGGGTCAGAAACTCCTACAGATATCTTCCTGCCCTGCTTAATTGCTACTTTTATGGCGACGATGGCCGCGATGATCATCGTTTCTGTTAAGCAGCGAATCAATTTGTTTCAGCCGGTTGTACTGGCTTATATCGGTGGAATTTCGGCGATAATTGCCGGGCTCGTGGTGTTTCTGGTACAGCTGAGCAAAGATGAACTCGACAGTTTCAGTAAAGTTCTGAGTAACGGAATCATTTTATTAATATTTTTTGCCATAGTGCTGGGCGGTATTTATAAGAAAATCAATGTTTTTGATTCATTTATTGAAGGTGCAAAAGAAGGGTTCTATACCTGTGTCAAGATTATTCCGTATTTAGTCGGGATGCTCATCGCGATCTCACTGCTGCGCACTTCCGGCGTATTCGAAGTTATTATTGACGGGATGAAATATCTGGCATCAGTAGCGAACCTCGATACGCGGTTTGTAGACGGTCTTCCGACAGCGCTCATTAAACCCCTTTCCGGATCAGGAGCTCGTGGAATGATGGTGGACACGATGGCGACTTTCGGAGCCGATTCTTTTCCTTCGCGGCTTGCCGGAATTCTGCAGGGAAGTTCGGATACAACATTCTATGTAATTGCCGTTTATTTCGGGGCGGTAGGTATACGGAATACGCGTTATACAGTCGGTGCAATGCTTTTAGCGGACCTTGTCGGTATCATCACTTCAATTGTTCTGGCTTACATATTCTTCGGATAGCACTAAATTATGATTCACGATAAAGATTACATCATTCGGATCGTCCGTCAGTTTTCAGATTTTCTTTCCGGTTTGCTTCTCGGAAAAAATGAGGGCGAAGCATCGGAGCAGGATCTCGTTTTCGAAACGCAGATGAAAGATGTGTTTAAAATGGAGTTCGCACAGCTGGATGCGATGAGCGTGGAAGAAATTTCAGCTTTAGTTGCATCCAAAGATCCTGCACACCAGCTTTCTTACATCGAACTTCTCGGGCATTTGTTTTTCTTTAAATTTCAGGAACAGAAATCGCATGATCGTGCGCTGAAAGCCAAAGTTTTTTATGAAAAGTGGCTTGCTGAAAGTCAAAATTTTTCTATACCGGTTATCGCGAGAACAGGGGAACTGAAAACCTATCTGGAAAACCCGGGTTAAGCGTTATTTTCCGATAAGTTTTTTGATGGAATTGAGTTTCATCAGCGCTTCGATCGGCGTCAGCGTATTGATGTCGATTTTCGTAAGTTCTTCCCGGATATTTTCGAGCACCGGGTCATCAAGCTGAAAAAATGACAGCTGCATATTTTCTTCCGTGAGTTTCTTTACAGTTTCTTTGGTGTCATTCTGCGTTCTCGATTTTTCCAGAGTTTTTAAAATTTCAGATGCACGGGTTACCACTTTTGCAGGCATGCCGGCAAGTTTCGCGACATGAATCCCGAAACTGTGTTCGCTTCCGCCCTTCAGAAGTTTTCTGAGGAAAATGATGTTCCCTTTGTTTTCCTGAATGGATACATGAAAATTGGCAATCCGCTCAAAACTCAGGGTCATTTCATTCAGTTCATGATAATGCGTGGCAAAAAGGGTTTTTGGCTGAGCAGGATGCTGATGCAGATATTCCGCGATGGCCCATGCGATGGAAACACCGTCATAGGTAGATGTTCCGCGCCCGATTTCGTCCAGCAGGATCAGGCTGCGCTCCGAAATGTTGTTCAGAATATTGGCTGCTTCGTTCATTTCCACCATAAAAGTGGATTCGCCGGCAGAAATATTATCACTTGCACCTACTCTCGTGAAAATTTTGTCCAGAACTCCGAGTTCGGCGTGCTTTGCCGGTACGAAACTTCCCATTTGTGCGAGCAGACAGTTTAGCGCGGTTTGCCTCAGGATTGCCGATTTACCTGCCATGTTTGGCCCTGTAACCATGATAATCTGCTGCGAATCGCGGTCGAGAAATATGTCGTTCGGTATGTATTTTTCTCCGAGTGGCAGAGCATTCTCAATAATGGGATGCCGAGCTTCCTGCATATGCAAACTAAAACCTTCGTTTAGCACAGGACGCGTATAGCTTTCGGTAACGGCAAGCTCAGAAAATGCGGTGGCAACATCCAGTTGCGCAATAATTGCCGTGTTACTCTGAATCTGATCGATGTAATTGAGTATATAGCTGCAAAGGTCGCGATAAAGCTCATGCTCCAGAACCGAAATTTTTTCTTCAGCACCCAAAATCTGTGATTCGTAATTTTTCAGTTCCTCAGTAATATACCTTTCTGCATTTACCAGCGTCTGCTTGCGCGTCCATTCTTCCGGAACTTTATCCCGGTGCGTGTTTCGCACTTCAATATAGTAGCCGAAAACATTATTGAAGTCGATTTTCAGTGAGGTAATCCCGGTTCGTTCCACTTCGCGCCGGCACATTTCATCAAGAAATCCCCGCCCTTTATTCTGCAGATTTCGCAGTTCATCCAACTCTTCCGATACCCCTTCGCGAATAACATTTCCTTTCGCAATGCTTACTGGAAGGTCATCATTGAGCTTTTCCTGCATATACTGCAGTAATTCGGATCCGTCTTCTAATGGTTCTATCCATGCGGCCAAATTGTGATGTTCAGCAAGTTTTGCCCGAATTTCTGAAATGCTGTTTAAGCTGTCACGCAGATTACCCAACTCCTTCGGCGTAATTTTTTCAGCTGCCAGTTTTCCCATCAGACGGTCCAGATCCGAAATCGATTTGAGTTGCTGCTGAATTTCGTACTTCAGAAAATCTTCATCATTAAAAAATTCCACTGCGGAAAGACGCCTGTTGATTTCATTAACCGATTTCAGCGGCAGTATGATTCTTCTTCTCAGCAGTCTGCCTCCCATCGGCGTCAGCGTGCGGTCAATAATCTGAAGCAGGCACTTGCCTTCTCTGCTTGAAGGATGGAGGATTTCAAGGTTTCGAACGGTGAAACTGTCCATCACCAGATAATCGTCCTGCGGTATCTTTTGGATTTTGGTAATATGGCTGAGCAGATCGTGGTGCGTGTCTTCAACAAGATAGGCGAAAACTGCTCCGGCCGCTGTCAGACCCAACTCTAGCTGATCGACTCCAAAACCTTTTAAAGATGCAGTTTTAAAGTGTGCGGTAAGTTTTTCAATTGCATAACTGTACTGAAAAGCCCAGTCTTCCAGTTTAAAACTGTTTCTGTTTCGTAGCTGATCGGGTAACTGCTTAGTCCGCTGATAGATAATCT
>JAEWOM010000207.1 GCA_023399675.1 Bacteroidota bacterium | reverse complement strand
TTACTGCACAGGCTGAAACATCGCCTTCGAAAAAACATCACCATAACTGGTGTATAGCGCAAAACCCGTAAAAAGCATCCTGTAGATAGGATAATCGGCTCCAACGTTTACTCGGAAACCAACTGCGATGATTATGAGTATCGCCGCCAACCATGCAAAAAGCGGTTGTTTTCGCTCTGTGCGGAAAATTTCAACATAGCTCCCTATCGCCAGCAGCACAAAAATCGCTATGAAGATAGGATGCAGTATCGGCATAAAAGAATTTTGTTTTTGCTATACCAGTCTTCTGAGGAGTTTTTCCTGTCCGAGAAAGTACAGAAGATAGTATATTTTTTTTTTCAGGGGCAAAGATAAGAGATAATTGCGCTCAAATCTCTTATAACGTACAATTTCTGCAATTGAAAGGTCCCTTTCTTTAATGAAAGTCTTTAATCGGTCCGACATTTTGAAATACTGCGTCTCATCTTTAACAAATGCCAAATAAGCGAGAAAAGTGTACACGCCTTCCAGAATCTGAAATCCTTTCAGTGCTTCTTTCTCTCCGGAATACTGAGATTCTGCGAAAACCTGCTCGACATCCTCTACAGCCTTCAAAATATCCAGTCCTTTTTCTGTGTGTGTTTTTGTAATGGAATCCGACCTTTCGAGATACTGATAATAATACATTTGTGTTTGAGCCAATGTCCTGCATTCTAAAAGCAATTGCGGTATCAACTGAATATCTTCAAAATAAACTCCTTTCTTGAAACGCCTCTGCCGAAAAAGTTCCCTGCTGAAAATTTTGTTGCAGGCAAAATAACTTAAATCTGAAAAAACCGAAATATGCTTTGCCAAGTCGATTTTTTCCGGCATATCGGGAATCTGAGTCAGTTTCTGTGTAATTTTCCCGTTTTCATCTACTCTCTGCAGATTACAGATCACCATTTCTGCATTGTGCTTTTTCGCAAGAGCATACATTTCCTCAAACATTTCCGCATACACATAATCGTCGCTGTCAACAAACCCGATAAATTCTCCTTCTGCACGGTCTAAACCAAAATTCCGGGCGTCACTCAGCCCCCCGTTTTCTTTTCGAAAACTTCTGATTCTGGAGCTGTACTTTCTTTGAAATTCATCGATAATTTCCTGTGAACCGTCGGTGCTTCCATCATTAACAACCAGAATTTCAATATCGTCGATTGTTTGGTTCACCAACGAATCCAGGCATTTTCCTAAATACCTTTCCACGTTGTAAACCGGCACAATAACGGATACTTTTTTCATTTCTTAACCCACAAATTTCTGCAAACGGGAGCTCAGCAAGCCCTTCTTGGCATCTTCATAGTCGGAAGCAGAGCACGGAAGACATTTCTGCAGATCTTCATCATTTCCAAAATACCAAAGATCAGAAAAGGTATCTCTTTTAAAGGAAAAATTCCGGTCATCGATCATGATCCAGTAGGTTTCAATATTTTTATCTTTAGGGTGCGACTGCTGAATATTAATTCCTTCCAGCAGATACCAAAGCATTTGTGCCAGCAACTGATTGTTCAGTTGTGAGTACATTTCAAAATTGAAATTGAAAATTCCGGCACATTTCAGGTTTGCGCCGAGACCCGTTTCTTTCATATAAGCACAGATTTCGCGCCTGTTTAAACCGTTAACCTGCGGCCGATAGGAAAAAGGCTCTGCAAAACTCTCAACAGCATCGCAGTTCAGGGTAACCAGATCGGCATTTCGGAAATATGGTTCCGTCAGGGACGTATCATTCATCATTTCTGCAAGGCGCACTACATCAAAATCAACCTGTTTTACAATCTTCAGGATATCATCATGATTCAGATGTTTCTGGTAGCCGAGAAGATGGAAATTATTAATGCTGAAATTTTTTGTGCTGAAAATCTTGGTGAGAAAATTCTGTTCATTTATTTCTTCACCGGTGTTTTCCAGCGAAACGGAGCTTGAAATATGGGTGTAATTGATATTCTGATGATGAAAATTCAGTGTGTAAAACAGTGAGTAGGCCATATCAGCACTTCCACCGATAATAACCGGAATCGATTTTTTATAAAGACAAGCCGAAATAACTTCCTGCAGAATATAATGCGTATCCTGAAGGGTTTTGCCGGACACAAGATCGCCAAGATCGCACATCGGAACTTCAAAATCCAGTTTGGAAAGTCTGTAGAACTGCCTCCGAACCGGGTTAAAATCCAATATTTCCGCACTTCCTCCTGCGCCGCGCCTGTCGGAAACCCAAATCAAAACCACCCCGTCTTCCGGAATTTCGTTCCTGATAACTGAGCCTATCTGCCATTTTTTGCACTGTATTTTTTCAGGTTGAATGAGGAATTCTTCGTAGTTCATCGCGTTGCTTATTCAGTCGCAAATTAACGAAAAAAGGCACAGCTTTGCCTTAATCAGTCGAATTTATAGCGAATTTGGACCGAAATGATGTAAAGTAAAAAAACCGGAGCATGGAGCTTCCGGTTGGTTATATTCAAACAGATTGCTGTTATTTTTTTGTACTGCTTTTTTTAGCCGTCGTTTTTTTTGCAGCCGGCTTTTTCGCCGCTGTTTTCTTTTTTGCTGCCGGCTTTTTCTCTGCAAAAGCAGTCTTGTCCTGTGCTGTAATCCATTTTTTCACCTCTTCGAGAGTAACTTCTTTCAGTTCTTCAGCGGTATATTTTTCGTCTTTTTTATTCTTAGGAATTTTAAAATTGGTTTTCCCGAATTTAATGAAAGGTCCCCATCTTCCGTTTTCTATGGAAATTTTTTCTTTTTCCCACTGGGCAATATACCGGTTCGCCTCTTTTTCGAGTTTTGCGTCGATAAGTTCTGTAATTTCCGAAGTGCTGAGATTATCAAAATCATACTTCTTCGGCACGTTCACAAAAATATTTTTGTATTTCAGGAAAGGCCCGAATCTGCCGGTTCCCTTTGTTACCGGCTCACCTTTGTAGGTAGCAACGGGAGCATCTGCGATTTTCTGTTCTTCAATCAGTTCTTCGGCGCGCTGCTGGTTTATCGACAGTGGATCTTCACCGCGTGGAATATTAATAAAGGTTTCACCCCATTTCAAATAAGGTCCGAAACGGCCAACTGCAACGGTAACAGTTTTGCCTTCCACTTCATGCAGATCAAAAGGGAGTTTAAAAAGTTCAAGCGCTTCATCCAGCGTTATGGTAGCAATATTCTGACTCGCCATCAGGCTTGCAAAAAGCGGTTTTTCTTCATCAGTGATTTCTCCAATCTGGATCATTGCACCATATTTTCCCATTCTTGCATAAACGTTCTTTCCGGATTTCGGATCTTTCCCGAGAAGTCTTTCACCTGTTGCACGGTCTGCATTTTCTTCTACATGCTCAATTTTTGGATGAAATTCTTTGTAAAAATCGCCCAGCACTTCTTTCCAACGCTCTTCACCATTCGCAATATCATCAAAATCCTGTTCTACTTTTGCGGTAAAACCGTAATCGAGAATCTCTGCGAAGTTATCGATCAGGAATTCGTTTACAACTTCACCGATATCTGTGGGAACAAATCTGTTTTTATCGCCACCGAATTTTTCTGTCAGTTCTTCTTTTTTGATCTGATCTTTAACCAGTGACATTTTGAGAATCTGTCTTTCCTGCGGAATGATTTCCCTTTTGTCAACATATTCACGGTTTTGAATGGTCTGGATGGTCGGCGCATACGTAGAAGGCCTTCCGATACCGAGTTCTTCCAGTTTTTTCACAAGACCTGCTTCCGTATATCTGGCTGAAGGCCTGGTAAATTTCTGAGTCGCGGTTATTTTCCTGACATCTAAAGTTTCGCCAACCGTTACCTTCGGAAGAAGCTTTTGGTTATCCTCAGCATCATCCTCATCGGCTTTGGTAATACCATAAACTTTTAAAAAGCCATCAAAAACGATTACTTCACCCTGTGCTTCGAAATTTTGCGGAAGACTGTCGTCACCGATCTCAATAGTGGTTTTTTCAATTTCCGCATTGGCCATCTGCGAAGCCAGAGTCCTTTTATAAATAAGCTGATATAATTTGTTCAGCTGCGCATCGCCAACCGTTTTCACAGAAAAATCTGTCGGACGTATCGCTTCGTGTGCTTCCTGTGCGGATGCCGATTTGGTAGTATAGTTTCTTGGTTTTGAATATTTCTCACCGAATTCGGAAATAATCTGGTCTTTGGCACCGATTATTGCTTCCTGCGACAGATTGACGGAGTCGGTTCTCATATAAGTAATGAACCCTTCCTCGTAAAGTCGCTGTGCAACACGCATCGTGGACGTAACACCATATCCCAGACGGTTCGAGGCTTCCTGCTGTAACGTCGATGTTGTAAATGGTGCTGATGCCGAGCGAGTGCCCGGTTTCTTTTCAACATTGAGTACCTTGAATTCAGTGTTTTTCGAAATTTCCAGAAACTGTTGTGCTTCACCAGCATCAGCAAATTCTTTTTTGGCCCTGGCTGCAATATCCTGTTTGTCGGCATTTACGAAAATCCCCTCCATCTTAAATGAGGATTTAGGTTCGAAAGCACGGATTTCCTGTTCCCGTTCCACAATTAATCGAACTGCAACAGACTGTACTCTTCCGGCAGAAAGGCCGGTTTTTACTTTTTTCCAAAGCACCGGCGACATTTCAAAACCGACAATACGGTCAAGAACGCGTCGCGCCTGCTGTGCATTTACCAGATCCTGATTGATCTTTCTCGGATTCTCAATGGCTTTCAGAATAGCATTCTTGGTTATTTCATGAAAGACAATTCTTTTGGTCTGATCGTCCTTTAATTTTAATTCCTGAGCAAGATGCCACGCAATAGCTTCCCCTTCGCGGTCCTCATCGGAAGCGAGCCAAACCATATCAGATTTTTTCACAGCATCTTTCAGTTCGGCAACAACCTTTTTCTTATCTGCAGAAACTTCATAGTCCGGCGTAAACGTAGAAAGGTCTATACCCATACCTTTTTTAGGTAAATCGCGGATATGCCCGAAGCTGGATTTTACCTGAAAATCGCTGCCTAAATATTTCTGGATGGTCTTTGCTTTAGCTGGAGACTCGACAATGACGAGGTTCTTTGGCATTCAGTAGAAAATTTTTGCAAAAGTAGAACTATTTTTTTATTCGGGATTTTCAAGTTGTTTATTTTCAGAAATTCAGGGGATAATCCTTAGCCGGCACCGGTTTAAATCTTGTAAATTTGCGCACTTTAAAAGGGAATGCATACAATTTTTATTTCCATTTTTCATTTGATCCGGCGTAACAGGCTTTTTTCCGCACTGTTTGCTGTATTTTTCCTTGTGATGTGTTTTCTGTTTGCACGAAACATTACTTTTGATGAAGACATCAATAAAATAATTCCGAAAAACGAAAGATCCGGACTTACCTCGCAAATACTTTCGCAACTGAATTTTTCCGACAGAATTATTGTGATGATCGAAAGCACGAATTCGGATGAAGACTTTGCCCTGTCTGAAACCGCGGACCGCTTTCTGGATGAAATTGAACCCCTGAAAAACTATTACAGTAAAGTTGAAGGACGAATCAGCGAAAATCAAATCTCTGAAACATTCGATTTTGTACAGGAAAACCTCCCAATCTTTTTGTCGGAACAGGATTACGGC
>JAEWOM010000069.1 GCA_023399675.1 Bacteroidota bacterium | reverse complement strand
CCATCATTCCCGGCCCGGCATAGGCGAACAGTTTCCGCCAGAATCCCGCATCTTTGGGAACGTGGACTGAAGAAAACGATTCAGATAAACTGTTGGAACTGCGCTCGTAACGCCAACCTTTTTTGCTCATTCTGCAAAGTTAGATTAATCTAACAAAAGTAGCGATTGTTTTCTAATTTTTCAGGAGTTTTTTTTAGCAGATCCAAACGGCCTTCGTAAAGCATGAGAACCCGAGAAAAATGACAAAGATTATTTTTTCGGGTGGACTTTCGGGAACATTCGCTGATGAATTTTTCGTAATTTTGCAGCGCTTTTGATGATAAAGCACCGACAATATAAAATCTTTTAAAAAAAAATAATAATGAGTCAATTCGATGTGACGGTTATCGGTTCCGGTCCAGGCGGATATGTAGCAGCGATCCGCGCAGCACAGTTAGGTTTCAAAACAGCGATTATTGAAAAATATCCTACTATGGGAGGAACCTGTCTTAATGTCGGGTGTATTCCTTCGAAAGCACTTTTGGACAGTTCTGAGCATTATCATAACGCAGTACATAATTTTGCAAACCACGGAATTTCTGTAGAATCGCCGAAAGCAGATATCGCACGAATGGTGGAGCGCAAAAACGAAGTGGTGGACCAAACAACAAAAGGAATTCAGTTCCTGATGGACAACAATAAAATCACCGTTTTTCAGGGAGTTGGAAGCTTTGAAGATGCTACGCATGTAAAAGTGACAAAGGACGATGGTTCTTCGGAAATCCTTGAATCGAAGAATATCATCATTGCAACAGGCTCGAAGCCTTCATCGCTGCCGTTTATCAATATCGATAAAGAAAGAATTATCACTTCAACCGAAGCCTTGAATCTGAAGGAAATCCCGAAACACCTCGTGGTTATCGGCGGGGGGGTAATCGGTCTGGAACTGGGTTCTGTCTGCAGAAGACTGGGATCTGAAGTTACGGTTGTAGAGTACATGGATAAAATTATTCCGGGAATGGATGGTGCACTGTCGAAAGAACTGCAGAAAGTTCTGAAAAAGCAGGGCGTGAAGTTTATGCTCTCTACTGCCGTTGAAGCAGTTGAAAGAAACGGCGATACTGTGAAAGTAAGCGGAAAAGATAAAAAAGGTGCAGAAGTTTCCGTAGAAGGAGATTATGTGCTGGTTTCGGTGGGAAGAAGACCTTATACAGACGGACTTGCATTAGAAAAAGCCGGTGTTGAACTCGATGAAAGAGGAAGAGTAAAGGTAAATGAGCATCTGCAGACGAACGCTTCCAATATCTACGCGATCGGTGATGTTATCCAGGGAGCAATGCTGGCGCACAAAGCATCAGAAGAGGGAGTTTTGGTAGCAGAACAGCTTGCCGGTCAGAAACCGCATATCAATTACAACTTAATTCCGGGAGTCGTTTACACCTGGCCTGAAGTTGCAGGAGTCGGAAAAACCGAAGAACAGCTGAAAGAAGAAGGTAAAGCGATTAAAGTAGGAAACTTTCCGATGAGAGCGTTAGGAAGAAGCCGTGCTTCAGGTGATATTGACGGATTCATCAAAATTATTGCAGATGAGAAGACCGATGAAGTTTTAGGCGTTCACATGATCGGAGCAAGAGCTGCAGATATGATCGCTGCTGCTGTTACCGCAATGGAATTCCGGGCAAGTGCAGAAGATATTGCAAGAATGTCGCATGCGCATCCGACTTTTGCGGAAGCTATTAAGGAAGCAGCTTTGGATGCAACCGGAAAGATTGCGATTCATATGTAAAATGTTTTCGAACAGAATAAATAAAAAAAAAGAGAAGTTTCGGCTTCTCTTTTTTTTTGATCTGAAAATTTGTGCAACTATCTTTTAATGAATTTCACCGACTTACTGTTTCCGGATTTGTCGGTTAAAACCGCATAATAAGTACCTTTAGCAAGAAAGCCGATCTGATTTACAGTTTTATCCGATGAAAATACTTTTCTGCCGGAATTGTCCAATATCGCGAGCGCTGTAAAGTCAGACATAATAACCGTCAACTCCCCGGAAACTACTGTACTTTGAAGTAAGCCTTTGCTGTTATTTGAAATTTCAAGAGTTCCCAGTGCATTTTCTCCCTCTATTTTGAAGGTCAAACCTGCCGCATTATTGGTCCAGTTGCCATTATAATATTTTTTAGAAATGCTGGATCCGGCAGTATTCGGTGCCGGATACCAATACCAGTCAGTAAAAGTAGAACTGCTCGCCAGATTAGAGTTTGCAGTGAAAACCACCCAGCATTTTTTTACCGCTCTCTACCTGCACGTTTTGGGCGGAAAGGTCCAGGACGAAATTTTTGGTGATTCCGGATCCTGTGATGGAGACGCCCGTCATGGTGCCCATCGTCTGGTAAACGATATTTCCGTTAAATGGTGTTCCGGTGAGATCCGGTGCTTCCAGGATGACCAAATCGATATTATTCAGGATTGATGTAAGATTGCCCTGAAGCTGAGCGCCTTCCAGGGTAATGATATTGATTTTACTGTTTGCATTTACTGTAAAATCATCTGCAGAATACATTTTTACCGCAGTGGTAGAAGTGGTGGGAACGATACTGCCCTGCGTATCCTGAAACTGTTGAAACAGTACGGTAGACTGTGCTGAAAATGTGCCCGAAATAAGCAGAGATAGTAGAATTTTTTTCATTGTTACAATTTTTACAAAGATAGCTTTTTAAACTGCTTTCAGATAGATGAGCGACCGGTGATTGAATTTGATTTAGTAGTTTTATTCATGAAAAGAACCTGAGTTATTAATAATTTTCACATTGATAACCTTTTTTCATGAAATAATTAATTTTATTCTTGTTGTAATACAGAATGATGAAAAAAATAAACAGAATATAATTATTTATAATAGATTTTGAACTTTGGCACATTTGTGGAATATTATTTTTCAGTACAAATCTTAAAAATTACTGAAATGAAAAAATACTTTACTTTAGCAGCCCTCGTTTTCGGGATGTTTTCCTTTGCACAGGAAGCGGGAAAAGCGGGCGAATTATTAAGAAACGAAGCATCCTCTGCCGAGATGCGAACTCAACAAAAATCAATGGGTACGCTTGGCAACACTGAAGCACAGAAGCGGGGAGTGTTTGTAACTCCGAACGGAATGCGCGGGCAGAATAATACTACGACGAAGCATCCGCAATACCGCTGGAACCAGAATTTCGGATATTCCGAAGTGTTTCTGAGAATTCCGGAAGGTGGATATTTCACAGTTCAGATCGGCGACCAGCAGATCAGCAATGCCACAGGAAAATTCCGCTTTTTTGATTTGGGGTCAGGCAGCATGCCGATTTCTATCTACGAAGGCAATTATCTGCTGTACAGAACCCGACTGAACGTACGAAATAACAGCAGGATGATTCTGGATTTCTTTACGATGCAAGGTCTTTATCTGCTTGATACAGTTCCGGTGTACAACCAGACTTATGGATTCAATCAGTGGGATGATGTGTGGAACAGTCCTTACAACAACGGTACTTTCAATAACGGATACGGTAATTCCGGTTATTTTGGAAATGCTAATGTTATGACCAACACTAATTTCCAGCGGTTCATGAATATGCTGATGACGAAAGGTACAGATAACGCAAAGATGCAGCTGATCTCAACACAGGCAACTCATTCCTCTTTCTCAGCAATGCAAATTCACGAAATGATGTCAGTTATGGTGATGGAAAACAGAAAGCTGGAAATTGCGAAAAAATTATATGCTAAATGTGTCGACAGACAAAACTACGCAGTCGTTTTTTCCGCATTGCTTTCCAACAGCTCGAAACAGGAACTGCAGCGCTATATCAGCGGAAGATAATAAAAGAAGAGGTGTAAAAACCTCTTTTTTTGTTTTATTGTGTAAACTCGGTTTAACATTTGGTGCTTTTGGCAATCAGTATGATAAATATCTGTAAAACCTTTTCAGAATAGGATAATGCTTATTTTTGTCCTGCATTTATGAAGAAACCGATTACGCCGATTTTCCTGTTATTGCTTGTTACAGCAGTTATTTCCTTTTCCTCTTATGAAAGGGTAGATTACGGTTATTCCAAAGCGGAACTTCGTGAACTGTACGGAAGCGGAAATCCGGATCTTTGGCCTGAAGCTTTGCTTTTCGATGAAGCGCGTGAAGGTTTCCGAGATATTGGTGTTCTGCCGAAAGTAGTATTCCCCAAAGACAATCCGTATTCGGATGCGAAAGCCGAACTCGGAAAACTCCTCTTTTTTGATCCCAGAATTTCACAGTCGAGACAGATTTCCTGCGCGAGTTGCCATGATCCCGAACTGATGTGGGCGGATGTACGCCGTGTTTCGTACGGACACGACAGGCAGCAGGGCGTACGCAATACACCGACGATTGTAAATGTTGCTTTTTCTGATGATTATTTTTGGGACGGTCGTGCCATGACTCTCGAAGAACAGGTGAAAACGCCTCTGGAAAGCCCTATTGAAATGAATATGCATTCGCGGCTTGCTGTACGAAGCATCAGAAAAATTAAAGGTTATCAGGAGTATTTCATCAAAGCTTTCGGTGATAAGAAGGTTACCGAGGACCGTGTTGCAAAAGCTATTGCCACGTTTGAAAGGACACTTGTGAGTCCGCCTTCAAAATTTGACAGGTTTATTTCCGGAGAGAAAAAACTGTTTACCGATTCGGAAGTGCGCGGACTGCATTTTTTCCGCACCAAAGCCAACTGCATCAACTGTCACAATACGCCTTATTTCTCCGATAATAAATATCACAATCTTGGGCTTACACAGATCGGAACGCCTGAAGAAGATCTGGGACGGTATGAAATCACGAAAAATCCGGATGATGTCGGAAAATTCAAGACGCCAACGATGCGCGAAGTTTCGAAGACCGGTCCTTATATGCACAACGGAATGTTTGCTGATCTTCGTGAGGTTCTCGTACAGTACAGCGATGGAATGCCTGATGAAAAAATCGTTTCGAAAGGCAACCTGATTTCCAATAAGTCAGAGATGATAACGTCCTTCGCCACAGACGAATCGGAACTGGATGATATTGAAAACTTCCTCAAAACACTACACAGCTACAGGGAAAAAATCAGACCCCCTGTTTTACCAAAATAATGTAAATTTGCAACTATGAAAAAATTGTTATTACTAATGATGTTCGGTTTTTCGGTAACCGTGTTTGCCCAAAAACCTGTGAAAATTGCTGAAGCGCTGCCAGGAACCGAGTACGGTGCAGGTGTTTCAGAAGATATGACATTCAATGTTCAAAGTCCGGACCAGGTAATTACTGCGCTGGCAAAAACTGATGAACTGAAAGACGTCATCATCCAGGGAGAAGTTTCCGGTGTTTGCGAGAAAAAAGGATGCTGGATTACACTGAAAAATTCGAAAAATGAAAACGTTTTCGTGAAAATGAAAGATTACGCGTTCTTCCTGCCTATGTCGGCAATGGGGAAAACAGTACTTCTTCACGCTGATGTTGCCAAAAAAGAATCTTCGGTAAAAGAACTTCAGCATTATGCAGAAGATCAGGGTAAGTCCAAGGCTGAAATCGCAATGATTACCGAACCGAAAATGGAATACCGCGTTCTTGCAAAAGGAATTAAAGTAGTAAAATAATTTATTACGGGTAAATAGAACAGGAGAGAGGTTTTGGCCTCTCTTTTTTTTATTGTCTGGTATGATTGCGGTTGATTGTTGAAGTGAATTTGGTCTGTCTCAATTTTTTTCGTTTCATAAAGGAGTTGATGCAGCTAAAATAATTCGCATAATTTTGATTAAATTTTAAATGATGAGCGATTCCAAAGGAAATACAGTTGAAAACGGAATGTTCTGCAAAGTTGTGAACGGTATCCAAAAAGGTAAAACGGGGACAGTAGAAGATTTGAACATCAGCAAAACCGGACATATGACAATCACCGTTCGGCAGCCGGATGATGTTCGTTTCAAAACGCTGGCAAGAAATGTAGAAGTCGTACTGTAATACGGAAACTGTGCAGTAACGGTTCGGCAGAATTCACTTACATTTGTATTATGAACGCAGGCAAAAGACAGATTTTAACGGTATCGGAGGTGAATTCTTCCGGAGCTATGATGGTTGATGACAATAACTGGAAAGCATTTCTTCCGAAAGTTTTCATCAACAGAAGTCTGGAGGTTGGTGATGAAGTGGAGGTGTTTGTTTATCAGGACGATGGTAAACTGAAGGCTACGACCGAGCAGCCGGTAGCAGAGGTCAACGAATTTGCGGTGATGAACTGTGTACAGAGTTTGCCGAGCGGCGCGTTTATGGACTGGGGAATTATCAAGGATCTTTTTATTCCCTACACGCAGCAGAAACTGAAAATTGTTGAAGGTAAACGCTATCTGGTTTACATTTATATCGATGAAACGACGGGTTTAATTACCGGCACCACAAAATTCAAACGGAATCCGCAATACGACGATCTGCCCTTTAAAGAAGGTGATCAGGTTGATTTGATTATTATGGGAGAGAGTGAAATAGGATGGAATGTGGTAATCAACAAAAAGTATATCGGACTCATTTACTCGTCAGACGTTTTCAAGAAACTGTATCCTTTGTCAGAAGAAAAAGGTTACATCAAAACCATTCGGGAAGACGGAAAAATTGATGTCACGCTGCAGCCGACCGGTTACGAAAACAATGATGAGTTCCAAAGAATTATTCTTGAAAAACTTGATGAAAACTATGGTTTGCTCCATCTATCCGACAAATCGACTCCGGAAGAAATCCGCGATGAGCTGCAGATGAGCAAAAAGAATTTCAAAAAGGCAATCGGCGCCCTGTACAAAGACCGGAAAATTGAAATCCAGGACGATAAAATCAGGCTGCTGTAACCAAAGTAAGCCGCGTTTCTCGCCAAGTACCAATTAAACTTTCCTGAAAACAAAAATCCCCTGACTGTCGTCAAAGGATTTTGGATTTTGTCGGGATGACTGGATTCGAACCAGCGACCCCTTGCACCCCATGCAAGTACGCTACCAGGCTGCGCTACATCCCGAAATTCTGATTCTGCAAAAATGCAAAATTTATTGAAAAAGCACTAATCTTTCCGCACCAGCAAAATCCAGTCGTCTTCCAGGAATTTATAACCAATGTCGTACACGAAACGGTATTCAGCACCGTTTTTATAAATTTTCAGTTGCGTAAAATAATCAAAGTCGAAACCTGCTGCTGCAAGTTTATTCCGTGTGGTTTTTGCTTTTCCGTCGGTGAACGTATTTTCCGACAGGATGCGGTGATTTTTGCGAAGCCTGTTGTTTATGTTGCGCATCAGCGACGACGAATCGCTGTTTAACTTGTTGTTGTATGCGTTTCGGCATGCATCGTTACAGAATTTTTTGTCTGAGCGGCCTTTAATTTCATCTCCACATTCAAGACATTCCATCGCAGCGTTTTTTTCAAAATTAGAAAAAATCTTCTCACCGATACAAAAAATGCAGCGGAAAGCCGCTGCACTTAAAAATCATGGTTAATGATATATTTTATTTATCGTGTCCGTACATCTCGTTATACAGATTGATAAAACGGTCTTTTATCGCCTTTCTTTTTAGTTTCAGTGTCGGTGTTAACAGACCGGTTTCGATCGCCCATACTTCAGGCGTAAGCGAAAACATCTTGATCTGCTCCCAGTTTCCGAGTTTTTTGTTCAGATGTTCCACTTCTTTCTGGATGCGGTCTTTCAGTTCTTTACTTTTAGCAATTTCTTCCGGAGTAGTGCCGATATTCAGCTGATGGCGTTCCGCCCAGTGCTGAGCAAAAGTAAAGTCGGGCTGAATAAGTGCGGTAGGCATTTTTTCTCCGTCTCCAACTACCATAATCTGCTCGATAAATTTGGAGGCTTTCGCCAGGTTTTCAATCACCTGAGGAGCAATGTATTTGCCACCGGAGGTTTTGAACATTTCCTTCTTGCGGTCGGTAATATGCAGAAATCCTTCTTCATCGAGATGACCGATATCTCCCGTTTTAAAGTAGCCGTCTTCCGTAAAGGCTTCTTTTGTGAGTTCGTCATTTTTGAAATATCCACGGAAAACACTCGGGCCTTTTACTGTAATTTCACCGTCAGCCTGAATTTTTACATCGAGATTATCAAGTGGATGTCCGACTGAACCGACTTTCATTTTATTAAATGAATTCACGGATATTACCGGAGAAGTTTCTGTTAAACCGTAGCCTTCGAGAATCGGAATGCCTGCATTCTGGAACATATTGTTCAGTCTTGAAGAAAGTGCAGCAGAACCGGAAACAAGGGTGATGATGTTGCCCCCAAGTCCTTCTCTCCATTTTTTGAAAACCAGCTTGTCAGCAATGATTTCCTTAATACCTGATGGTTTGCTGATTTTCTTTTTTGATTTATTTACACCAAGTGCCCACAGGAAAATTCTGGCTTTCAGTCCGCCTGCGCTGGTTCCCTTATCGTAAATTTTGTCGTAAACCTTTTCGATTAGCCTCGGAACAACACTCATATAATGCGGTTTCACCTCCTTAATGTTGTCTCCCATTTTTTCGATACTCTCGGCAAAATAGATGGAAAACCCGTTGTACTGGAAGAGATAAAACAGCATTCTTTCAAAAATGTGGCAGATCGGAAGGAAACTCAATACCCGCACGTCTTTAAGAGGAACGCTTTTATCGCGGGGAATTCTGCTGTCTGAAGCCAAAACATTTGATACAATATTATGGTGTGTAAGCATTACCCCTTTCGGTTTTCCGGTGGTACCGGAAGTATAGATGATGGTTGCCAGGTCTTCAGGATTGATGGTTTTGGCGATATCATCTACTTCATTTTGTGTAGCGCTGTCTTTACCCAAATCCAGAACTTCCTGCCAGTTTGCAGCACCGTCTACCTGATCGAATGTGAAAATTCCTTTCAGTGAGCTTACTTCAGGTTTTGCTTTCATCACTTTGTCGAGCAGTGCTTTATCAGAAACAAAGCAGTATTCTACCTCTGCATCATTGAAAATATAGACGTAATCTTCCGCAGAAATAGTGGGATACACCGGTACGGTGATGGCGCCGATCTGTAATACGCCGAAATCCATTACTGCCCATTCCGTTCTGGTTGCAGTAGTAATTAAAGCTACCTTATCGCCGGGCTTGATTCCCAGTTTCAGCAACCCGCGCGAAATCTTGTTTCCGAGGTTGATGAATTCGTGGGTGGAAGTTTTCTGCCAGGTGTTATTCAGTTTAGTTACGAACATATCCTCCTGCGGATACTGCTTTAGTGCATGATGTGCAACATCAAACAATCTTCTTATTCCCATATAGGCTGTTGAATTATTGAATTAGTGAATTAGTGTAAAAGTAACACATTTATATGTTTCAGGCAAAAATGCAGAAAAATTTAAGTGATTCCATAAAGTATTATCTATTAATTGCGATGTTTTTCATAATTTTTTCTAAAAAATATATTCTAAGTTATATCTTTGCTGCTCCTAAACAAATTTCCTTATGAAAAAATTTATCTCGGCTCTTGCACTGTCAGTTATGTTTTCTGCCGGAAGTTTTTCCGGGCTTAACGCACAGGTGAAGCCAAAAATGAAGTCCGACGGCGATCGTACAGTGTTTGGCAAAACGTACACAGCCGAAGAATTGCAGAAAACGAATGGGATGATTCGTTGTGCCACAACTGAATATGAGCAGTATCTGCAGCAGATGGACCCGAAAAGGGCTAATGATGCCGAATTTGAAGCGTGGCTCGCTCCACTGATTGAAAAAGCGAAGAATAATAAGTCGCAGAGTGGCGGTGTCATCACCATTCCGGTTGTTGTTCACGTTATTCATAATGGTCAGAATGTTGGTGTGGCGCCGAACATTACGGACAATCAGGTTATTTCGCAGATTACTGTAATGAATCAGGATTTTGCAAAAATGGCCGGAACACCAGGTTGGAACACCAACCCAATCGGGGCGAATACTATGATCCAGTTTGCTTTGGCAAAAGTAGATCCAAACGGAAATCCGACCAATGGTATCAACCGTGTAAATATGTGTCGGGCAGGCTGGGACATGGGAGATATCGATTCAATTCTGAAACCGGAGGCTATTTGGGATCCAACGCAGTATATGAACATGTGGAGCGTTAATTTCAGCAATCAGGGATTGCTGGGTTATGCGCAGTTTCCCGATCCCACCAGCGTACCTGGCCTACCTCCAGCCGGTGCAGCTAACACCGACGGAGTTGTTTCCGGATTCAGATTCTTCGGATCTTCTACTTATAATGACGGAACTTTCCTGCTGAGTGCACCGTATGATAAAGGACGTACCATGACACACGAGGTGGGGCACTATCTTGGTCTGAGACATATTTGGGGAGATGCAAACTGCGGAAACGATTTTGTATCTGATACACCTGTTCACCAAACAGCTAATGGTGGATGTCCTTCGCATCCGAAACCAAACAATTGTCCGCCAGCGGGAACGCCGGACGAAATGTTCGAAAACTACATGGATTATACATCTGACGGCTGTATGAATATTTTTACTCAAGGGCAGTCCTTACGTATGAATACAGTTCTGAGTAATGCGGTAAGAAGAAACACACTAATTACCTCTACTAGAAATTTACCGATTCCGCTGTTTCCAATCGATGCAGAATTAAAAATAGAAAGAAGCTGCACCATCACCAAATTTACCAATTGTACGCAGACGACGACCGCTGTACCTTTGAGATTTACCATCTATAACAGAGGAACTTCCACACTTACTTCCGCAACAGTATCTTACTCGATTGCCGGAGGTGCGGCACAAACATACAACTGGACAGGTTCTTTAGCTCAGGATAAATTTGCAACTTTCACAGTACCGGTGCCGGCAGGATCAGTATCCGGAACAGTAACTGCCAATATCGTAAATGCGAACGGAACGACCGATCAGAGAGCTACAAACAACACAGCGACAGGAAATTTCGTTGCAGCAGGTAGCACGGCTCCTAACTATCAGTATTCTTCTGTTGTGTTCAGACTTCAACAGGATTATTTCGGATCTGAAACAACATGGAATCTGAAAAATCAGGCAGGTACAACACTTTATTCAGGTGGTCCTTACAGTGATACACCCACTAATGCTCCGCTTCCGCCTGTAATCACGCAGACATGGAATCTTACGCCTGGCTGTTACGTATTTACCATTAATGATGACTGGGATGATGGTCTTTGCTGTGGAGGTGGAAACGGCTGGTTCGACATCAAATCTCCGGACGGTTCAGTAATTATCTATAGCGGAGGTACCTTTGCAGATATTGATCAGGTAGCCTTCAAACTCATGACGCTTTCAACTGTGGAGGTGAATGATGATCAGTTTGATATTTATCCGATTCCTGTAGGAGAGGTTATGAATATTACCAACGTATCAAACAAAGCACAATATACCATCTTTAATACTGCAGGCCAGATTGTGAAAAAAGGAAATATACAGGATAATAAGATCCGTGTTTCTGAACTTACAACCGGTAATTATGTCATTACCATTCAGGATAATGAATTCAAAGCTTCAAGTAAGTTCATCAAGAAATAACTGAAGTACTTCGAATAATTCGTAAATCCGCTCCCTGAAATAATGGAGCGGATTTTTTTATGTACTAGCAGCGTTACCCTGTCTTTTTGAATGAAACTTTTCATCTAAAAATCGTAAATTTACAGCCAGTAAATAATCAACTATGAACTTTAATTTATCGGAAGAACACCTGATGATCCAGCAGGCAGCGAGAGATTTTGCACAGACTGAATTATTGCCGGGTGTTATAGAGCGTGACCGCGACCAGAAGTTTCCGGCGGAGCAGGTTAAAAAGATGGGGGAAATGGGATTCCTGGGAATGATGGTGGATCCAAAATACGGCGGCGCAGGTATGGACAGCGTTTCCTATGTGCTCGCATTAGAAGAAATTGCTAAAATCGATGCTTCTGCAGCAGTAGTGATGTCTGTAAACAATTCACTTGTTTGTGCCGGACTGGAAAAATACTGTACAGAGGAACAGAAAATGAAATACCTTACTCCACTTGCAAGCGGAGAAGTGATCGGTGCTTTTGCGCTTTCTGAGCCGGAAGCAGGTTCTGATGCAACCTCACAGAAAACCACAGCAGTGGATATGGGCGACCATTATTTGCTCAACGGTACCAAAAACTGGATTACCAACGGTGGTACTGCTTCTTACTATGTGGTGATTGCACAGACTGATCCTGAGAAAAAGCACAAAGGAATCAATGCATTCATCGTTGAGAGAGAATGGGATGGCTTCGAAATCGGTCCGAAAGAAGATAAACTGGGAATCAGAGGAAGTGATACACACTCACTGCTGTTTACCGACGTAAAAGTTCCGAAAGAAAACAGAATCGGCGAGGATGGGTTCGGCTTCAATTTCGCAATGGGCGTTCTGAATGGCGGCCGTATTGGTATTGCCTCTCAGGCATTGGGTATTGCTTCAGGAGCTTACGAACTTGCGCTGAAATATGCCAAGGAAAGAAAAGCATTCAGTACTGAAATCATCAACCACCAGGCAATTGCATTTAAACTTGCGGATATGGCAACAAATATCACTGCTGCAAGAATGCTTTGTCTGAAAGCGGCTACCGAAAAAGATGAAGGTAAAGATATCTCCGAATCCGGTGCAATGGCTAAACTTTTCTCTTCGCAGGTTGCGATGGATACGTCTGTGGAAGCGGTTCAGATCCACGGTGGATATGGCTATGTGAAAGAATACCATGTTGAACGAATGATGCGCGATGCGAAGATTACGCAGATTTACGAAGGAACATCAGAGATTCAGAAGATTGTGATCTCCAGATCTATTTCTAAGAAATAACAGTCACTGATGAAGTACCTGTGGATTATTTTAGCTGCTGTCCTCCTTTTATTAGGTGGCTTTGTCTGGTACAAATATTATTTTGTATTTGGTGAAGGGGTAAAATCCGGATACCTTAATTATGCCGTTAATAAGGGCTATGTTTTCAAAACTTACGAAGGAAAGCTGATTCAGGAAGGTTTCGGACGCGGCAGAACAGGTGCACTTACCAGCTATGAATTCGAATTTTCTGTTGAAGATCCGAAAATCTTTCAGCAGCTGGAGCAAAACAGCGGTAAGCATTTCGACCTTCATTACAAGGAATACAAAGGAGCACTGCCATGGCGCGGAAATACCAACTATGTGGTGGACAGAATTGTTTCCATGAAATAATACAGTATATCCAAACATAATATAAAGCCGTTTCAAAATTTTTTGAAACGGCTTTTTTACTTTTCCGGTTTCGCTCTACACTTTCAGTGTTCCTTCAACGCCATCGCTGTTGTCGGTTTCTTTTCCGGTAACTGCAGCGGCAAGAAAACTCACCATCGTTACAAATTTCCCGGCTTTGGTATCCCAATAGTAGGTTTCGTCCGGCGTTACACGGATTACCGTAACATTCGGATCGTCTTTGCCGTCAAACCAGGCATTGGCAAGGGAACTCCACTGTTCCTCTATGGTATTTCTGTCTGTATAAATAAAAGCTTTTCCCAGAATTGAAAGATATTCCGAACTTTCATCATTCATAAAGTAAAGCTGAACTCTGTTGTCTTCGCCAATTTCGACATTCTTGTTGCTTTCGGCACTGCTCAAAAACCAAAGGTTTCCCTGTTCATCGCACTCCTGAATACTCATGGGCCTTGCGTTGTTCGGCAGCTTGGTCAGTTCTGTACAGAACATGCAAATTCTGGCACTTTCCGATAATTCTTTCAATTTTTTCACCGCTTCCGCGTTGTGAAGATTTTCTGTTGACATATTTTTGATTTTTTATTATTCGTTTACTTCGTTTCCATTTGCACACCAAAACAGTGCATTTTCGAGATTATCCACAGCAAACGACTTAAATTCCCCGGGCATAAGCACACTGAAAATATCTGTAAAATTCTGTACTCCTTTCTGGTCGGTAACAATGGCAGCCCGATTCCAACGTACAATATTCTTCAGGCCAAGCAGCAATTCCTGCATCCATGCGCCGGCAGTGATATTCTCTACATCAGTATTCAGCAGTAGCAAAAAATTCAGTTCACTGAATGCATTTACCTTTGCTTCTACATGTGGGAAAACAAGATTCTCGAAATCTTCTTTCGTTACGGTTCCGTTCGCCTGAAAAGCGGCAACATTATCGGGAGTATCTGCTAAAACAGTTATCATATTTATATTTTGGTGATATATTTAATCAAAACTATGGGTTTCGTTATGGAATCCGTTACAGTTTTCAAAGGAACATTTATACGGTGCGGTAACCGGAATTATACGCTTGAAGAATTGCAGAAAATCATATAATGCAGCGTTGTGCCGCTGTACCTATTTTTACAAAAAAAAGAAATGAATACGAAGAAGATCGCAATTCCGTTGGCTGCCGGTGCGGCAGCTGTTTTATTATACAGAGCCTGTAAACCGTCTATTCCGGAAGGTGCAGAGGCAGTTCAGGATTTTAATGCTGAAAAATATTTAGGCAAATGGTTTGAAATTGCAAGACTTGATTTCCGTCACGAAAAAAATCTGAATAACGTAACAGCAGACTACAGTTTAAAACCCGATGGTTCGGTAAAAGTTGTAAACCGCGGATATAACTATAAGAAAAATGAATGGGAAGAGGCAATCGGAGAAGCACGTTTTGTAAATGAAAAAACTGAAGGTCGACTCAAAGTAACTTTTTTCAAGCCGTTTTGGTCCGGTTATAATGTCATTGATCTTGTTGATTATCAATATGCTCTGATTGCCGGCGACAGTTTGAAATATATGTGGATTCTTTCCCGAAGCACCCATTTGCCTGAAGATGTAAAGCAGCGTTTCCTGCAGAAAGCGAAAGATTTAGGATATCAAACTGAGGATCTCGTTTGGGTTGAGCATCAGTTGGTATAATCTGAATTTGTTTGCTAAATTTAAGGCAGCATTAAAATAAAATCTATGAACGCTGCACTGATCATCATTGGCAATGAGATTCTTTCCGGAACCACCGCTGATACCAATTCCTATTTTATCACAGGTGAACTGAATAAAATAGGAATTCCTGTTGTGCAGATTCTTGCCGTTTCAGATGATATCAATGCAATCTGCAGCGCATTGGAAAATTCTTTTGAAGTTGCTGATTTTGTTATTACTACAGGTGGCCTCGGCCCGACAAAAGATGACCTGACAAAAACCGCATTCTGTAAGTTTTTTGATGATGAAGTGCGCCTCGATCCGGAAACGTTGGAGCATCTCCGAAAACTTCTGGAGAAAAGAAACAGAGCGCATCTGCTGGAAATTAATAAAGTTCAGGCGGAAGTGCCTTCACGTGCTTTGGTTTTTCAGAATCACTATGGAACTGCACCGTCTTGTCTGATGACGAAGAACGGTAAATCTGCCGTTTTTTTGCCGGGTGTTCCTTTTGAAGTGAAACCGCTGATTCGAAATCAGATTATTCCGTATTTGAAGAAAAAGCACATCCGCAACCACATTGTGAGCCGGACGGTTACGGTTTTGAATCTTCCTGAAAGTCTGCTCTCTGAAACCATTGAAAGCTGGGAACTGGCTTTACCTGAAAACTGCAGTCTGTCCTATCTTCCGCAGGCGAGCCGTGTTCAGCTAAAATTAACAGCAACAGGAAACGATGAAACAGAACTGAAAGGAATTCTGGATGATGAAATTGAGAAACTCAGACCGCTGATCAGTCAGTTTATTATAGCAGACAACAGTGCGAAACTGGATGAGATCCTGCAGGAAATTCTCG